>CAMIWY010000157.1 GCA_946402595.1 uncultured Clostridia bacterium | reverse complement strand
ACAGGTCAGGTGCAGTTCTCGGTTCGTGGATAACGGGGATCTGTCTGGCTGTGTTTGGCCTTGTTTCCTTTGTTCTGAAATCCTCAGCTGCTGAATATGCAGCAGCTTTTGCACTTGGCGCAGTACTGTGTGCCATGGTTGTCCACACAGGCGGAGAGGTTTATTCCTCAGCATATTCTCTTGCAGTTCCGTCCAGGGATTTTACTGACAGAACCGGTTCATACATGGCTGCAGGAGCTGATTTTGCAGGCTCATATATCACAGCGGCTGTATCTGCTGTTCTGCTTTCAGATGTTGCTGTTGCAACATCCGGAGTAACATCTACATTCACATCGAGAACTGCAGAGATCTTCCCGCTGCTTGTTTATGCTGCCGGCATAGCAGGAACTATTATCGGCACATTTGTACAGAGAGCAGGTGCGGGCAAGGATTATTCCAGGGGCAGCGGCACAGGATGCATAGCTGCCGGTATCATTACGGCTGCAGCATCTTTCTGGTTCAGCATGGATATGATGCAGACAAGAGTCTATGCATGGGCTGTCACTGCAGGTATTATTTCCGGTCTGGTCCTGGCATCTCTGAGCAGAATATTCGCTTCTGACAGCATCATTTTCATTAACGGATACAAGACAGACAGAAGTCTCGGCAAGTACTCTTCTGTCGTATTCAATCTCGGAAGCGGAATGGTATCAACTGCGATATATACTGTAATCGTCATCGCTGCAGTTGCGGTTTCATATATGTTCGCAAGCTACTATGGTGTCGCTCTATGTGCTGTCGGAATGTGTTCGATTCTCGGAGCGGTTTCTTCCGTGACAGGACTTACTGCAGTTTCAGGTTCAGTTTCCGACATTATCGTTTCCCGTAAAATGGACAGAGATGAGATCCTCAAAACAGTATCAGATGCGCTGTATACTGTATCTGTAAAGTCACTCATTTCAGTCAGAACATATGCAAGTATTACCGGATCAGCTGCTGCACTCGCTGCTTTCAGCGCGTTCTTCTATTCGGCCGGAGGAGAAGCTATCGACATCATGTCTCTTCGTGTGTTCGGTGGAATCATTGCCGGAGCATCTGCAGCATTCCTTCTTGCCGGATTACTGATAGGTTCTGTCAGGATAACAGGCAGAGTCGCACTCAGGGATATAGGAAGAAACGATGACGAGACTGGTGCAACAAGCGCCATAAGAGGAGCTATTCTGCCGGCTGTTGCTGCAATTGCACTTACTGTTCTGATCGGTCTTGTTGCCGGTCCTAAGAGCCTTGCCGGATTTGTGGTTTCTTCATCCGTGACAGGATATCTGCTGATCATTACCACAAGCAATTCGGGTGTTCATTTTGAGAATACAGCTGTACAGTCACTGTCATCACTTCTCAAGGCGATGGCGGTCTTCTCAGTTGCTTTTCTGCCTGTCTTTATGAAAATCGGAGGATTCCTCTTCCGTTAATAATGCAGTGGAGCAATCTGATGCACATATGATATGTACATGCGGCTCCCTGACAGGAAGCCGCATTTTTTCATTAATACTACCGGAGATAATATGAAGGATTATACTTACAAGATTTTTACTGTTAATCCGGGATCTACTTCAACCAAGCTTGCGCTGTTTGAAGATCATAAGAAGATCCTTGAGACCTCTGTCACTCACGATGCTTCGATCCTGAATTCCTTTGCAAATGTGAACGATCAGTTCTGGTACAGAATGGATATCATCAATGATTTCATCCGTGCCAATAACATAGATCTTTCAGATGCAGATGCTTTCGTCGGAAGAGGAGGCGGCTGCTACCCGGTACCATCCGGAACATTCGAGGTAAATGATCTGCTTCTTGAGGACATCAGAAGGAACGCAGGAAGAACAATTCATCCGTCTATCCTCGGTGTGCAGCTCGCCGCTGAACTGCAGAAGAAATACGGCGGACGGCTGTTCATGGTAGATCCCATATGTGTCGATGAGTACACTGATGTCGCAAGGCTTACCGGAGTAAAGGAGATTCAGCGCAGGTGTGAATCCCACGCTCTCAATCTCCGCGGCACCGCCATGAAGCACTGCAAGCTGCATGACATGGACTATCACAGGTCGAGACTGATTGTGGCTCATATCGATGGCGGAATCACGATAGCGGCGCAGGAGAACGGAAAACAGATCGACTGCAACCAGGGTGCCGGCGGCGAAGGTCCGTTTACGGCTACCAGGACAGGATCGCTTCCGCTCATGGAAGTGCTTGATTATTTCAAGGATCACTCCGTTGAGGAGATGAGGCATCTGTGCACCGGTACAGGGGGATTCGTTTCGCATTTCGGGACATCGGATGCAGACGAGATATACAGAAGAGTTCAGAACGGCGATAAGGAAGCAGCTCTCGTATGGGAGGCTCTGGGATACAATATCGTAAAATACATCGGCTCAATGGCTGTAGTTCTGAAGGGTAAAGTAGATGCGATCCTGATCACGGGAAGGTATACGAGATTTGAAAGCCTTCTCGATTACATCAGGGAATATGTCGGCTGGATCGCTCCTATATACATCTATGAGAATGAAGTGGAGCAGGAAGCCATGGCCGCAGGAGCTCTCAGAGTTCTTACCGGCAAAGAAGAACCTAAAGTATATACCGGCAAAGGTATGGTATAGTTCGTCGCAGTTGTGGACTTTTACAAAAACCGCATCCGGAATTGTTGAATACTACAATAGCGAGTGCTATGATAGTGCGGAATAGTTATAAAATAAAACCAAGGAGGAACAGAGATGTTAGATAAGCTCGAACAGATTCGCAGTGAGGGATTCGAACTCATCGCAGGCGCTCCTGACAGAGAGAAGCTTGAGATGATCCGTAAGGAGCTCACAGGAAAGAAGAGCAGCCTTCAGGAGGTGCTCAAGAGTCTCGGAAGCCTTGAACCTGACATGAGAAAGTCAGTAGGAATGAAGGCTAACGAAGTCAAAAACCTTTTTGCTGAGAAGATCAAAGAAAAAGAAGAAGAGCTGGTAGCTAAGGCATCAGCAGTTGAAGGAGAGATGGACCTTACTCTCCCTGGAATTGAAGTAAGTAAAGGCGCGCTTCATCCTATTACACAGATGTGTTATGACCTTAATGACGCCTTTAGATCCCTTGGTTTTGAAATATACAGTGAAGACGATATAAGCAGCGAGAAGTTTGCTTTTGACAACCTTAATTTTGCAGCCGACCATCCGGCAAGAGCTTCTATGGATACATACTGGCTCGAAGGTACAGAGGAAAAGAGCGGCAATGAGAGACTCTGTCTCAGACCGCACCTCACAGGAGGTTCAGTAAGATATCTCCTCGAGCATGGAGCTCCTGCAAGATTTGTATATCCTGGCAGAGTTTACAGAAATGAAACAACAGATGCCAGACATGAAAGAGCTTTCTTCCAGTATGAAGCTCTTATCGTAGATAAGGATGTTTCATTCAGTTCCGGAAGAGTAATGATAGAGACAATCCTCGAGAAGGTATTTGGACGCAAAGTCAACGTTCGCATGAGAGAAGGATTCTTCCCGTTCACTGAACCTGGATATGAGATCGACATGGAATGTCTTCTCTGCGGAGGCAAAGGCTGCAAGGCATGTAACCATGCTGGCTGGATAGAAGTAATGCCGGGCGGTGTTATCCATCCGAATGTACTCAGAGCAGCTAACCTTGATCCTGATGAATGGACAGGTTTCTATACCAACATCGGTCTTGACAGACTGGTAATGATGCGTTACGGAGTTGATGATGTAAGACTGTTCCACAGCGCAGATCTGAGATTCCTTAAGCAGTTCAAGTAATCAGGGAGGTTAACAATGAATATTTCACTTAAATTCTTACAGAGATACGTCGATCTGCCTGAAGATCTTACATATGAGCAGATCGCATACGACCTCACAATGAGAACCGTTGAGGTCGAAGAGATAATCAATACAGCTGATAAGTTCCATGATATCGTAGTAGGAGAAATCAAGGAAGTCAAAGCTCATCCGAATGCAGATGCTCTTAAGATCTGCATGGTTGATGTGGGTGAAGATGAGATCAAACAGATCGTATGCGGAGGTTCTAACCTGACATCAGGTCACAAGGTATGCGTATCAAAGCCTGGTGCTGAGGTAGTATGGCATGGCGAAGGTGAGCCTGTACTCATCAAGGAATCCAAGCTCAGAGGTGAAAAGTCCTACGGAATGATCTGCGGTGCAACGGAAGTATATCTCGCAGATATATTCCCACCTGCAGATGAAAGAGAGATTGTTGACTTCACTGAGCTCGGGGTCGAGTGCGAAGTCGGACAGTGTGTTGCTGAGGTAGCAGGTCTCGATGATGTAATCCTTGAAGTCGATAACAAGTCACTCTCCAACAGGCCTGACCTGTGGGGACATCTTGGTGTTGCAAGAGAACTTGCAGCTATCTACAAAGTGCCTCTCAAGGATGCTCCTGCTGAACTTCCACAGGGCCTTCCTGAATATCCGGTTCAGATTGATGCTCCTGAACAGTGCATGAGATATACCGCAACGCTTATCGAGAATGTATATGTAAAAGAATCACCTGCATGGATGAAGACACTCATTACCAATGGAGGAATGAGACCTATCAATGCAATCGTTGATATTACCAATTTCTGCATGATGGCAGTCGGACAGCCTATGCATGCGTTTGACAGCACACATGTTGAAGGCGGCAAGATCGTAGTAAGACTCGCGCATGAAGGC
>CAMIWY010000156.1 GCA_946402595.1 uncultured Clostridia bacterium | reverse complement strand
GGGTACCACTTGCGGTGGATACCTTACAAAGATTCGCTGTGAGAGTAAAGATGAATATGGAATATAAGAAACGGCAAGGTTGCCGTTTTTTGTATTTGTATAATTGCCGTTATACCTGCCAGTGTCTACTCAGAAATCTGCGTATGTGAAATCGGTGCTTCCGAACATGCTGCCGAAAAGAGAGAATAGATACAGAACAGCCATAAGGCTGAAGTAAATCAAGGTGTATTTTACCGATATATAGCTGTTAATCCTGCTAAGCAGTAGTTTGACTCGTTTGATCATCATTTTGACCCTTTCTGATTATCAGTGCAGAAGTTGTATATTTCTCTGTCTATAAGAGCCCATCCTTTGTTCCACGGGTGTGTCACGTCTTTCGTTATAAACGGTTCATATTCATATACTGTCAGGTCCGCTGCTTCTGCGCCATATTCCTCAGCAAGCTTCAGTATCCTGTCTGTCGTATCTCTGCGCTGCTGCTTTCCTGTTCCTATGTAGTCAAACCATTTCCCGTTTACCGGCATGATTATGAGCTTCGCCTGCAGGCCTGTCTGTCTGCACACTTCAAGAAAAGCCTTTAAGTCATCAAACTCAGGTGAGTCAACACATATCCTGTCCGGATGCGCGTTTTTATCAGCTTCATATGTCTTGCTGAACTTGCGGTTCCAGGATTTATCTGAGATGTCAAAAGGGTTATCCGATGCCTTCAGGCTTTCCTCTTCCGCCTGGCTGACCATCAGGTCGAATGCTTCGTTACTGATCGTATCCAGTGAAAACTTAAGATCGTTCTTCTTGCTGATCCTCTTGACTGCCATGGCAACTGAGACACGGTCTCTGTCAAAAGCGAACAGCCTCTCGGCTTTGAACAGCATTCTACTGATAAAACCTTTTCTGCCATCGACCAGATATCTGTTTACGATACTGACCTTTGTTCTGAATTTGTTGTTGTCTGCCAGGAGCTTTTCACTTCTCTCTGCAACATATTTCTTCGTTTCGCTTTCAATATCCGGATTCTGCATGAACTGAATATATTCAGACTCTGAAAACCGGAGTCCGTAGTTGACAGGGTTCACACCATCCTTCTTGAACCATGTAGGCGATACCAGCAGTATCACTTTTCTGCTTTCGAGCTTTTTTTCCAGAGAGCCCGCTGCAATACTGTGAAAAAGGATCTGATTGCACGGTCCTCCTATGAGCATCAGATCGGCATCTTCAGTTCTGAGCGCATTTCTCGGATGATACTTAGATCCCCTGCCATGTCTGAATTCGGAAGACCCCATGACCAGCACCGTATCTGAATCGATGTTTTCTGACAATGCAGAATAAGACAGATCCTTGTATGGGTTGAACCAGAACCCGAACCTGCCATTATCTACTCTCAGTGACAGCCCGCTTGTGACCATATGAGCTGATAACACAAATACGACCATAAGTGCTGCAGCAGCGATGAATGCTCTTATCTTCCTCATATTTCCTGCCGGATCAGGCTTATGCCAGCCGCTTTTCGACTACAGCGATGATCCTGTTAGGAGTCGCCATTTCTTCCCGTGTCAGTTCTGAAGGTGACATTTTGAGGCCAAATTCATCCTCGATCTTCAAAAGCAGTTCTATATAGTCAAGAGAATCGATCAGTCCTTCTTCAAGCAGGTCGATATCAGGGTCTTCCCTGACGATCTCATCTCCACATAATTCTTCTATCATTACCAGTAATTTTTCTCTCATTTTGTGTTCTCCTTTATATCAGACCATGGCTGCGCAGCAGGAAGGCTACACCTCTGGTGAATCTTCCCGAAAAGATAAAGAATCCAACAAGTACCAAATGTAACGTTACAAACCATGACGCTGCAATGAACCATTTGTCCTTTTTGTGCTTTTTATAGAAAGCCGACTTCTTGCGTATGATCTCAAACAGCACAAGCAGCACTCCGTGATACAGGCCATAGAGAATGTAATATCCTGTAAGTCCGTGCCAGCAGCCCATGATGAGCATGTTTATCATGAGCGCTATGGAAGCTATCGTCAGCTTATCTTTGACCTTACCGCTCCGTATAAGATCCATCGTTATCCTTGAGAAAACATAGTCTCTCAACCAGTGTGAAAGAGTTATATGCCATCTGTTCCAGAATTCCTGGATATCTTTACTGAGAAAAGGCTTGTTGAAGTTGTCAGGAACCTTTACGCCAAGCAGATATCCCGTCCCCACCGCCATCAGGCTGTATCCCGCAAAGTCAAAGAACAGATAAAAGCCATATGTATACATATATATGGCTGCTGAGATCAGCGTGTGATCCATCCCGAATTTCTTCATGAGCAGATAGAAGACCGAAGCGATCGCCAGCTTATACACCATGCCGAGAAGGATCTTGAGCAATCCATTTCCTGCCATCTCAAGGTATTCTTCCCTTGGGATCGTCCGCCTGATATCCTCCTCAAACCGGCGGCTTCTGTCTATAGGTCCTGACAGCAGCGTCGGAAAGAAAAGCATCAGATATATGTATTCATCAGGTTTCAACTCTTTGATTATTCCGTCGCTTATCTCAATGATTATCTGAGCCGCCTTGAATGTCATATATGAGATGCCGATAATCGCCAGTATCCCCGCATTTCCATTCATTGCAATAAGGATCTTGTGCAAGGTCAGCGGCAGTATGCAAAACCCAAGAAACGCAGGATAAGCAAACCGTGACCCGTGCTCTCCCGTCGTGATCCTGAGAAAGATCTGCGCAAGGATATACTCATACCATACAAAGCAAAGCATGTACAGCAAAGCCTGTGGTTTATCTTTCATTGTCATGACAACGAAGAATACTGTGGCAGCCATGCCGTAATGCTTCAGTGGTTTCTCACAGTAACCCAATATGAAAGCCGGAACCAGGATGACAGCGAGGCTGATGAAGAATATGTTCTCTCCGTACAGCTGCATCTATGCCATCTCCCTTAGTCTTTTCCTGTCAAGTTTTCCGTTGTTCGTGACAGGCAGTTCATCAAGGAATATGACCCTTTTAGGAACCATATATGATGGCATTTTTTCTCTCAATGCAGTACGGATGACTTTGCGTCCGAAATAGTCATCCGTGATCAGATCTCCGTCCCGGATAACAAATGCCGTAAGGCTCTCCACCCTCCCATCACGGATCCTTTGCGCTACAGCACCTCGTTTGACGCCGTATACTGTTACAAGATTCGCTTCAATATCCTCTATTTCTATCCTGTACCCGTGGAGTTTTATCTGGTTGTCAATTCTGCCGTCGCAGTACAGATTGCCATCCTCATCAAAGTGACCCTTATCACCTGTCCTGTAAGCGCGGGACCCGCCTGAATAGGTGGCTTGGCGGGCTCCCGCGCTTTCACAGGCGCTGAGAGGGTCCATGAAGAAAAAGGTTTTTGATGTAAGCATAGGTTCTTTATAGTATCCCGGACTCACGGTGTCACCAATAATGATGATTTCTGAAGTTTCGGGATTCAGTTCGATCCTTGTTCCCGGTCTGGCCTTTCCTACAGGCAAAGGCTCATTGCCTGCTGTCATTTCTTCTGTTATCTGTATTTCAGTGACACATACAGTTGACTCTGTCGGTCCGTATGTATTTATAACCTTCGAATCCGGGAATCTTTTGATCAGCCTTTTAGCTGTTTCACATGGCAGAACTTCTCCGCAAAATAGAAATGCTTTTACTTCCGGCAGAAAAGCCGCATCAAAGCGTTCCTCTGCGAGACAGATGTCTGCAAACGACGGAGTCGAGACCCAGTAGTTTATTCCCTGTCCTGACAGATAATCCATAAGTCTGTAACTGTCTTTCTGCAACAGCCTGTCTACAGACACGACTGTACCTCCTGTCGCAAGACTCAGATACAGATCCATCACTGAAAGATCAAATGAATATGGGGCCTGATTCATGAAGACGGCTCGCTCTTCAATGCCGCCTGCAAGAGACATCGCCCAATCCAGATAGTTATTAAGATCATTTACTGTTATTCTGACTCCTTTAGGCTTTCCTGTAGTTCCCGAGGTGAAGATGATATAGAAATCATTCTCATCCGAGCATGGGCTCAGCGCAGTCGTTATCTTTCCGCTTTTTGTAAGTTCCCTGATAGTTTCATACCCTATGAGCCATCTGCTGCCTGTAAACATTTCGCGTTTTTCTATTTCAGATGCTGCAGATGTCTTTTCCGCCATGATCACCAGCGGCTTCCCTATCTTCTCGGAAATCTGAGCGATCCTTTGCGCAGGTGTGTTAATATCGATCGGACAGTATGCTCTGCCGCTCCTGACACATGCAATGAAACAGACTATCATCATAGGGTCCTTGTGACCGTAAACTATGACAGGATCTCTGCTGTCACACATAAGGTTTTCTATCTCTGAAGCAAGCCTGCCGGATCTCTCCCACAGTTCTCCATATGATATCTCACCATTCCTTGACCTGAAAGCCGTTCTTTCGCTTTGGGCGGTTGCATATTCTTCAATCTTTCTCAATATATCCATATTGTTTTTGTCCTGTATCTTTTTTATCCGTGCTTATTTATCGGCAAGAGAAATATTCTCTACAGAGCTGCTGTCATTTTCAGTAATAAACTTTGATACTAGAGAAACTTATTTCCATGTTTTGAGTTCACCTATGTAATCGCCATTCACGTATATATATGGGCTGGCTTCTCCTTCGCTGCCATAGTATTCTTCCCTGCCTGCCAGTAACTTGAAGAGC
>CAMIWY010000155.1 GCA_946402595.1 uncultured Clostridia bacterium | reverse complement strand
AGAGTCCCTGACATTCTCTCTCGAAGTGTCAAGTAGCTCCGCCACCTTCTCCACGAGGAGCTCCTCTGGCATCAGGGTACTGCCGCTGACAGCCCATGTCCTGAGAGCATGCCTTATGCCGCTCTCGATCCTGTACGGACTGTCCGGTTCGAAGCCGAGTTTCGCGGCTATCCTGTCAGCTCTCTGGAATGTGATGCCGCGGATGTCCTCTACAAGTATGTACGGATTATCGCTGACAACCTCCATGGAATCAGGGCCATAGCATTTATATATCCTGATGGCATCTGTCATCTCGATGCCCAGTTCCCTGAGCTCGATAGATATGTTGGCGAACTCCCGCGACTCCGCATAGGAATCCGAGATCCTTGCAAGAGATTTAGGCCCGATACCATTTATGCTCAGGAGCCTCTCCGGTGTCTTTTCGATAATATCCAGAGTCTCAGCGCCGAATGCATCGACGATGGTCCTGGCCATCTTAGGCCCGATACCGCGGATGTTGCCTGCAGCGAGGAACTCGAATATGGCATCCTCTCCTTCAGGTACGAGCTCTTCATAACCAGTGAAGCTGAACTGCTCCCCGTACTTGGGATGGATGGTGAACTTCCCCTCAAGGCGGTATCTGGCGCCTTCTTTAGGCTCAGCAACAGAACCGGCTATTCTGACCGCGCCCTCATCTGTATCGAGGACGGCGACAGTATAGCCGTTTCCCGCGTTGTTGAATATTATTTTGGTAAGTGTTCCTTCCTTCTGCATTCTCTCCTGCTTCCCGATGTGACAAAAAGAACCGTCCCCACTGTCACATCAGAATGTACTCTTATATATCTTCCTGTTGTCGAGGGTGAATACCTTGTCGCTGAATCCGCCCGGCTCGACGTTCTTCACGGCATCTTCCATGTCGAACATCTTGGCGTCTGTCATGTCGAGGTAGTGTAGCATCTCTGCCTCAGGGAAAAGAGGCTTCTTAGGGCTGCCGTATTCAGGCTCGTAGTGATGCGAGATAGCCATGTGCTGCATCATTACAGTCTTCTCTTCTCCGATCCCGAGCTCCTTGCACTTCGCTCCGAGCGTGACCGCTCCCATTACAAGGTGTCCGAGCATTTTGCCCTCGAAGGTGTACTCAGGTACAACGCCGTTCTCATCAGAATTCAGCTCGTTCAGCTTCTCGATATCGTGAAGCGCGACGCCTGCAAGCAGCAGATCCCTGTTCAGGTTGGTGTAGACCTCGCATGCGCGCTCGCCCATCATCATCATTCTCTTGACGTGATACAGAAGGCCCGCATACTCAGCGTGATGGTTGCTCATCGCAGCCGGCCAGAACATCAGCCTGTCCTTCTCGTCCTCATAGAAGCTGAGGCACAGCTTCTTAAGGTCCTCGTCCTCGAATCCGTTTATCCTGCTGAGGATGTACTCATACATAGCCTCAGGCGATTCCGGCGCAGCCTTGAAGAAGTCCGACCTGTCGATCGTTTCATCCTTGGCGCGGCCCTTGATCGCATCGAGCACGAGCTGGTTCTTGCCCTGATACTCCTTGCACCTTGCGACTACCGAAATGATCATTCCCGGTCTGATCCTACTGAAGCTCTCCACCTCGTCCGGTGACAGAGACCACTTCACCGCCTGGATGTCTCCGGTCGCATCAGCAAGCGTCATATACAGATGCCTCTTGCCGTTGTTTCCGTCGCGGATATCGGCGTTTCTTACAAGATACCTGTCTTCGAGCCTTCCCGCTTCGTCAGGCCTTAGGTCTTTTATATAATAAGGTTTCATTTTATCTCCTTTATCTTCTCAGTTTTATTCTCAGTTATTCTTATCCGCCATTTATCACTATTATACCTGCCGTCCGCCTCAGCGGCCTCTCTGCCGTCTGCAGTCATACAGGTTTCAGCTCATTTCCATACTCACAGGATTATATCATATCTGCTGAAGCTGTGTTATAATCCTCTTGTGAATTATTGATCCCGCACATGCGGTTATGAGATCGGAGGGCAAAATGGAATTTGATGCTGTCAAAGCGACGAACGCAACAGTCGAATGGATACGCCAGTGGTTCGAGAAAAACGGACCGGGCTGCAACGCTATTGTAGGAATCAGCGGAGGAAAGGACAGCTCCATCGCTGCCGCTCTCTGTGCGGAAGCTCTCGGCAAGGACAGAGTCATCGGAGTCCTGATGCCTAACGACAAGCAGTCAGATATCGACATGGCACAGCTGCTTGTAAAACACCTCGGCATCGAGAGCTATACAGTCAACATCGGTACAACATTCAATGCTCTGTGCAAAGAGCTTAACGAAGCCGGCATCGAGCTCAGCAAGGACTCGATAATCAACCTCCCGCCAAGGCTCAGAATGTCCACTCTCTACGCGGTAGGACAGAGCCGCAACGGCAGAGTCGTCAACACCTGCAACCTCTCCGAGGACTGGGTAGGCTACTCGACCAGATACGGTGATTCCGCAGGCGACTTCAGCCCGATGTCATTCTTCACAACTGCTGAGATCAGAGCCATCGGTCGCGTCCTCGGACTGCCTTCAGTGCTGATCGAAAAAATCCCTACAGACGGACTTTCAGGCATGTCCGATGAGGAAAAGCTAGGCTTCACATACGAGGTGCTCGACAGATACATCCGTACAGGCGAGATCGATGACCCTGAGACCAAGAAGCGCATCGACTACCTGCACGAGAAGAACCTCTTCAAGCTGAGATTCATGGACTGCTTCAAGTACGAAGGCTAGTACTGATTGTATCCCGGCCGGGATGTGAATTCAGTACAGATTATCAGATAGCAAAAGCGCCGTAAATCATGCGATTTACGGCGTTTGTCATTTCTGTTTCCCTGCCGGCACTCCATGGCAGCATCTCTGCAGAGTCATTGTGTGCCGGGCGGCATCTCCCTTACTGCTCTTTTCCTTTTCCTTCTGCAAGCCTGTCGAGAACGGTCTTGTATCCGCCCTCGCCGTAAGTCAGGCACTTGTTGACACGGCTGATGGTCGCAGAGCTTGCGCCTGTCGCTTTGCTTATCTCACTGAATACAGTTCCCCCATCAAGGAGTCTGGCCACTTCAAGCCTTGCGGACAGATCAAGCGCCTCCTTGATCGTAGCAACGTCATCGAAAAACTTCCTGCACTCCTCTTCATTCTCCAGTGCAAGTATCGCCTTGTAGAACTGCTGCAGATTCTTCTTTTCCTTTTCAGTGATCATCGTCCTGCTCCTGTTTTGCTTATCTGTATCCGGCCTGTTCCCGGCACAACAGTGTCCCCGGAACGAAGCGCACACCTATTGTATCATTATTTGTTCGCACTTTAAAGCGCTAAAGCGCATTTTCTCTGTTCTTTTCTCTGTTCTTTCCCCCGAGCATTTCTGCACCGCCCGTGCCGCCTGCACTATACGGCACATCTCTGCGCCGTCCGAATGCATCGGGGCACGTCCTTGACCGCTGCTCGCAGGGTGAAATATAATGTTACGGAAATCTGAAAGGAAAACAGGGACATGGAAGATTTTAAGAAGAAAAACAACGGAAGACTAATGGAGCGGATCGCCGCTGTCATATGCGGCCTTCTCCTGCTCGTAGTGATCCTTATTACATCGACTCAGGCACTATGCTACTGGATACCTGACTGGTGGCGCAATGAGTATGCAAAATACAACACGCCTCAGTATGTCACCGGTGAGATGTCTCTTGACGATGCGGTATACATCACTGAGCAGATGCTCGACTACTGCCTCGGCAGGATCGACACCCTCGACGATACGGAGGCGACCATAGACGGAGTCAAGGCGCCGTTTTTCACTGAGCGCGAAAAGCTCCATCTTGCAGACTGCAGGAACATCTTCCTCGGAGCCGTGAAGTTCCGCGTTGTGTCTGTGCTTATGATCATTGGCCTTCTTTTTGCCATATGGTTCTCGGTAAAAAACAACACAGATGCATCGCTTGTGAAGACGCAGTATGCCCGCGTGCTTGCCGGAGGTTATCTGACCGCGCTTGTCATCCTTGTCGTATTTGCGATCTTCCTTATTATAGTCGGAATGAACAACTTCACATTCCTCTTCACCAAGTTCCACCACGTCTTCTTCGACAACGACCTGTGGATACTCGACCCGAGGCACGACAACCTCGTCAACGTGATGCAGGAATCCGTCTTCTCCGACGCAGCCATCACGATCGGCGGCATCTGGGGTGCTGTATCCGCGGTGCTAGCCGTGATCAGTGCCGAAATATTAAGGAGGACATCCGCAGTCAGTCCTCTTCGCAGCCTGTGACGCTGCTGAAGAAAGGCATGACCAGCGCTCTCGCTTCAGCTATGCTTATGTCCTGAGCCTCCGCGATCTTAGCCAGGTCATCGTATTCCGCCTTGACCCTGTCCGCGCCGTAGCCCGTGACATGCTTGTATCTCACAGCTCCGTACGGAGTTTCAGCCGACCCTTCAGTGCGGTCAAGCACATACCGCTCGGATATGACCTCCCTTATCCCTATGGTCGTGGTATATCTGAACAGAAGGCGTGCAAAACGCTCTTTCTCCTCTTCGTCGTCAGCGCACATGACAGTGATCAGATGCGCAGGTCTTCCCTTTTTCATGACGATAGGCATTATCTGCACATCCCTGGCGCCCGCCTTCATCAGCTGCTCAGCGGCAAAAGCCAGTTCCTCCGAGGTCATGTCATCTATATTGCATTCGAGTTCGCACACCCTGTCTTTTCTGTCTGCCATCTCAGGTCCTCCGTGCTTC
>CAMIWY010000154.1 GCA_946402595.1 uncultured Clostridia bacterium | reverse complement strand
TGCCAGCAGCATTGAGAATGCGATACCGCAAAGTCCTGAAAGCAGGAGTGATATAAGCATTATCAGCTGACCCTGATCCTGTGTCCACCCGCCTTCCTGGAACATTCTTACGAATACAACTCCCATGAAAGCACCGAATATCATGATACCTTCAAGTGCCAGGTTGATGATACCTGATCTCTCAGCACATACACCGGCGAGAGCTACGATCATCAGAGGAACAGCGTATAACATCATCTGTTGAAGTAAGAATACCATTATTTCTGTCCTCCTTTCTCAGTCTCTGTTTCTGTAATTCCTGCTGCTTCATCCTTATTGTCTGCAGCAGGTGCAGGCTCAGCGTTCACATTGCCGTGATCGTGCTTGATCCTCTTTGACAGCATCGTCTTGATCAGCATCGAGAATGCTGACAGATATACTATGACAGCAATAACGATATCCGCGATGTATTCGTTATATGCTGTAAGTGATTTCAGCTGTAATCCGGAGATGTTCATCATTGACATGAATATTCCGGAGAAGATAGCTCCTATCGGATGGTTGGCAGCAAGCAGTGCTACCGGGATACCATTGAATCCCTCTGCAGGGAGCTTCTGGTATGTCGACCAGTAGAATTCTGTGTTGCCTGAGAGGAAGTAAAGCGAAGCTCCTGCAGCAGCGAGTGCCCCGGCGATGGCCATCGACAGGATGATATTCTTCTTGTCGTTGATTCCGGCATACTTAGCTGCGTGTCTGTTGGAACCGCAGGCTCTCAGCTCATAACCGAAGGTAGTCTTGGTCATCATTACCCACATTGCTACAGCTATGATGCAGGCGATCCAGAAACCTCCGTTGGCCTGTGAACCGGCAAATATTTTGTCCATCAGCAGCTTAGGTGTTACTACACCGACCTGCTTGAGCGGGATGATATATCCTACTTTGCCGCCTTCTGCTGAGTTCTTGAACAGCTCATGAGCATCGAACCACCAGGTAACCAGGTTGGCAGCTATCCAGTTGGTCATGATGCAGGTGATTACCTCGTTGATATTGAGGAACGCCTTGAATATACCAGGGATGGCTCCCCAGAGAGCTCCGAGGATTATTCCTACGAGAAATGCACAGAGCCATGCGATGGCTTTAGGGCATCCGCTCCAGCCGAGCCAGAGTCCGACAGAAAGAGTTCCCATTGTTCCCATCAGATACTGGCCTGCAGCTCCGATGTTGAACAGTCCTGTCTTGAATGCAACAGCTACTGAAAGTCCTGTCATGATCAGAGGAACCGCTCTGAAGAGCATGTTTCCTATATTGACTCCGTTGAATCCGAATGTCAGCTGTCCTGCTGCGTTTCTTCCTGTTGAGAATACTCCGAGGAATACCAGCTTGATGCCTTCCCATACGCCTGAAGTGGATATGTTCGACTTGGACATTCCTACCACTATTACGATTATGGCACCTACTGCCATACCGATGAGGATAGAGATAAGAGCGGAATATACAGCAACTGCTCCTTCGGATTTATACCATTTGAGCTTGCCTGTTATAGGATCTTTTCTAGGCATTTGCTTCCCCCTCCTTTCCCTGTCTCTTCGCACCGGACATGTAGAGTCCGAGTTCTTCAGGTGTAGTCTTCTTAGGGTCTACTTCTCCTACTATCTCGCCTTCATAGATAATGAGTATTCTGTCTGACAGTCCCATTACCTCTTCGAGCTCGAGGGAAACCAGAAGTACCGCATGTCCCTTGTCTCTTTCAGCTACGATACTTTTGTGGACGTTCTCGATAGCTCCGACATCCAGACCTCTTGTTGGCTGAACAGCTACAAGCAGCGGCTCATCTCTGTCAAGTTCTCTTGCGATGATGGCTTTCTGCTGGTTACCGCCGGACATAGATCTTGTAATAGTCACAGGTCCCTGACCCGATCTTACGTCAAAGTCCTTTATAAGCTTTTCAGCATATTTTCTGACCTCATCGAATCTGATAAAACCGTGATTCTGGAATCTCGGTTCCTTATACTTCTGCAGCACCATGTTCTGCTCGAGAGTATATCCAAGAACAAGTCCGTGCTTATGTCTGTCTTCCGGAATATGTGACATTCCGGCAAGAGCTCTCTGTCTGATCGAGGACTTGGATATATCCTGACCGTTAAGAGTAATGGTTCCTGACGATGCCTTTTCAAGACCGGTAAGTCCGTAGACAAGTTCAGTCTGGCCGTTTCCGTCGATACCTGCGATACAAAGTATCTCACCTGAATGCACTTCGAATGAAACGTTGTTGACTGCATTGTTCTTATGGATCTTGGACGGTACCGTAAGACCTTCTACCTTGAGAACGGTCTCGCCCGGAGTTGCAGGCTTCTTGTGGATCTCGAGCTGTACAGGACGTCCTACCATCATGTTGGAGAGTTCCTGCTTGTTGGTATCCTTAGTATTGACGGTGCCGACGTATTTACCCTTACGCAGTACCGTAACTCTGTCGGATACAGCCATGATCTCGTTTAATTTATGTGTGATGAACAAGATGGATTTGCCTTCCTTCGCAAATCCTCTCATTATTTCCATAAGCTCATCTATTTCCTGAGGAGTAAGAACTGCTGTAGGCTCATCGAAAATAAGAATTTCGTTATCCCTGTACAGCATCTTGAGGATCTCTACTCTCTGCTGCATTCCTACAGTGATATCCTCAACCTTGGCATCAACGTCAACTTTCAGACCGTATTTTTCTGAAAGTGCGATTACCTTCTCTCTTGCTTCCTTCTTCTTGAGAAAACCAAGAGCACCGGTAGTCTCTGCACCGAGAATAATATTGTCGAGTACAGTGAAAACATCGATGAGTTTAAAGTGCTGATGGACCATTCCAATGCCGAGAGCGGTGGCATCATTAGGATTATTGATCTTTACGACCTTTCCATCCTTCTTGATCTCACCAGCTTCAGGCTGATAAAGTCCGAAAAGAACACTCATCAGTGTAGACTTGCCGGCTCCGTTCTCTCCGAGAAGAGCATGAATCTCACCCTTCTTAAGCTGGAGCGTTATGTCATCATTGGCCACGATTCCGGGAAATTCCTTACGGATGTGGTTCATTTCAATTACATATTCTGACATAGTCCTTTTCCTTTTTTATGACAAATGGGACGGTTCTCTTTGTCATCTTTATAATGATTTTCTTATTTTCAATAGATGACAATGAGAACCGTCCCCACTGTCATACTTTGAAAAAAGGGGGAATATGTATTCCCCCTTGATTCGACTTTCTCTCGATTATGAGCTATGCCGCCCGTAGAGGCGGCATAAGCTTATCAATTCATCAATAATAATATTTTACTATTTTACGAATTTGATCTTTTCAAGTCCTGCTGTGCTTGGGTCAGACATTTCAGCGTTATCGTCGATTGTGATTTCGCCGGACTTAACCTTCTCAAACAGTGCATTGTAGTCTTCTACTGACCAGTTCTGCAGTGACCATGTGTCTGTAGGAAGTCCTACCATGTCATCAGCAGCTCCGAGTACCTTATCCTCGCCCTTTACAGTGCTGTCAGCATAGTACTCGCCGATTGTCTGGATTACAGAACCTGCAAGATCCTTCATAGCTGAAGTGATTACAGTATCTGAAAGAGGTGACTGGTCTACGTCAACGCCGATGATTGCACCGTCAGCTGCGTCAGCTGCTGCTGTTCCGGAATTGAACATTGTACCACCGCACATGAAGATTGCTTCAGTACCAGCATTATACCATCCGGCGAGCATAGCCTGGAGGTCGTCGGAAGCCTGGAACTGTGAACCATACTCCCAGCTGTATCTCATCTCAACTTCTACGTCCTTTTCCTTGGCTGCATCGTTAGCACCCTGAGCAAATCCGTATCCGTATCTGATGCATGCAGGATTGGTTCCACCACCGCCACCGGAGAATCCGAGCTTTGTGTAACCTTCCATTACTGTTGCGTAACCTGCAAGATAGCCTGCCTGCTCCTCTTTATAGGTGATACCTACAACGTTAGGCTGTCCGAGGCTGCCGCCGTCAACGAAGATGAACTGTACATCCGGATATTCAGGTGCTACAGTTTCGAGAGCTGTTGCCTGCATGAAGCCTGTGGTAACGATTACCTTAGCTCCTGCATCTGCAGCGTCTCTCATTGCCTTCATTCTGTCTTCATCAGTAGCATTTGCTGCATTAGCAGGCTGATAATACTTGTAAGTGAGACCATTGTCATAAGCATACTTCTTTACACCGTTCCATGTGAACTGGTTGAAAGAACCATCCTTCAGCTGACCAACGTCTGTTACCATTGCTACTTCATAAGTTCCGTCTTCTGATTCGCAGTTATCATCGATATCATCATATGATGCTGCTGCAGCTGCATCTTCAGAACCGGAATCTGCAGCTTCTTCGGATGATCCGCCTCCCCCGCATGCTGTGAAAGCAAATACCATCATAGCAGCAAGGAGTAATGCAAGAAATTTCTTCATAATTACCCTCCTCAAGGTTTTAAAGAAAATAATAACTGGAAACAAATCGTTTCCGTACTGCCATAATTATAATCTATCACTTAAGAAAAAAGAATAGAGACAACATCAAAAATTCATACAAAAATAAGTACAAATAACAGTTCATATACATATGGATAATTCTCTTATTTTAAACACAATATATGCACCATTTTGCATTATAATAATGACAATGGGGACGGTTCTTGATGTGTCAGTGAGGACGGTCCTTTTTGACACATTTTTCTGAAAACGGGGAATGATTATGGCAAAACTATATTTCAA
>CAMIWY010000153.1 GCA_946402595.1 uncultured Clostridia bacterium | reverse complement strand
ATGCGATAATGACTGCAGACGTTTCACAGCATAATTATTTCACGGGAGAACAGTATGCCTAATATCAACGACTATCTTGAGTGGAGGTGCGACATTTCCTTTGCGCATGATCCGTTCAATGATGTTGACAACTTAATACTGGCAGAACTGTCATATGCACATTTTGACGGCGCGGTCCCATCTGACGGAAAGAGGACTCCGCTTAAGAAGGTGTATAAGACGTTTTTTGAAATAAACTCCCGTGAGGAGCTCGAAAAGAGTGAAGACATACTCGCCAGAACGGCATTCCTGATGGACGGGATGATGGAAGGCTGCAGGTTCTCCGGCACACAGATCTCAGATTATGTAAACATCGTGGATACTGACCGGGATATGCAGATGTCAGCAATCACATACATACTGGAAGACGGTACGGCATATATCGCATTCAGAGGGACAGATAATACAGTTGTAGGCTGGAAGGAAGATTTCAACATGAGTTATCTTCCGGAGACGGGGGGACAGCGTGAAGCAGTCGCATACCTCAACAGAGTCGGTAAGAAGCTCAGAAGACCGCTTAGAGTCGGAGGCCATTCCAAGGGAGGCAACTTTGCGGTATATGCGTCAGCCTTCTGCGATAAATCTGTACGTGACCGTATAATTGCAGTCTATTCGAACGACGCCCCTGGATTCAGGCGGGAAGTTACGGAGTCTGAACAGTACAAAGCGGTGATCGAAAAGGTGAAGAGCATCGTTCCGGAGTCATCTGTCATAGGACTACTGCTGTCGAGCGAAGCGGCTCACAAATACATGGTAGCCAGTTCGGTAAAGGGCATGCAGCAGCACGACGGAATGACCTGGCAGGTGAAAAGGAATGGATTTGTACATGCTGAACAGTCGGATTTCGGCAGATTCATCAAAGACACCCAGATGGACTGGCTCAGCAGGATAGACGACGGATCAAGAGCGAAATTCGTCAACGCTCTGTTCTCTCTGCTGGAGGCAACAGGTGCAGACACTTTCAGCGAGATGAAAGGCCAGAAACTGAAAAGTATTGAACAGATCCTGAGTACAGTGAGGGATATGTCGGATGAGACACAGAAGCTGCTGCTGGATATAACGGGAGAACTTCTCGGAAGCGGCAGCAGGACTATCAGGCAGGTGCTTGCAGACCTGAAACAGGAAAGAGAGAAGATAAAGAATAGAGCAGAAGGGAAAGAGGAGTAGAAAATGGGAGTAAAGGTACTTAAGTTCGGAGGTTCATCGGTCGCAGACGCGGGACAGCTGAGAAAGATAAGAAACATCATAGAATCGGATCCTGACAGGAGATACGTTGTAGTATCCGCACCGGGCAAGAGGAGCAGCAGTGACAGCAAGGTAACAGATCTTCTTTTCATGCTTAAGGCCCAGGCGGAGAACAACATCCCGTGGGAATCACTTCTTGGTGTTATCCGAGACAGATACACGTCCATTGCAGACGAGCTCGGAATAGAGACGGATCTTGATGAGAGATTTGAAGAGATAAGAAAAAAACTGAAGGAAGGATGCTCTGAGGCGTATGTTGTAAGCCGCGGTGAGTACCTTTCGGCAGCTCTGATATCCGCGTATCTCGGATATGACTTTGTGGACACTCAGAACCTGATCAGATTTGATCAGAAGGGCAGGCTTCTCACAGAGGAGACCAACGTCCTGCTGAGGGCAGAGCTGGCAAAGCATGACAGGGCGGTACTGCCGGGGTTCTACGGCGGATATGAAGGCAGCGGTGATGTGTGTCTGTTCTCGCGCGGCGGATCCGATGTGACCGGATCACTTGTCGCACGCGCTGCAGGTGCAGATATATATGAGAACTGGACTGATGTATCAGGAATGCTTATGGCTGACCCGAGGATCGTAAAGGACCCGGCTCCGATAGAGAGGATCTCGTATATCGAGCTGCGTGAGCTTTCATACATGGGGGCAAGTGTTCTTCATGAAGAAGCCGTCTTCCCGGCAAGGATGTCGGACATCCCTATCAATATCAGGAATACTAATGCTCCTGAGGACCCAGGCACAGTCATTACAAATGCCGGAGACGCAGAGGACGGGAAAGTCATCAGCGGAATAGCGGGCAAGCCTGACTTTACCGTCATCTCCATCTACAAGAACATGATGAACAGGGAGATCGGATATGTAAGACGGGCTCTTACAGTTATTGAGGAAGCAGGTATCCCGTTCGATCATATACCTACCGGGATCGATTCTCTTTCAATGGTAATCGAGTCATCTGCTCTTGAAGACAAGCTTGATGATGTGCTTGCAGAACTTAAGCTGCGGCTCAAGCCTGATGAGATAAGTGTCGAGGACAACATCGCGCTGATAGCTGTCGTCGGACGGAAGATGAGCAGGACCCCGGGTGTTGCTGCGAGGATATGCTCTGCTCTGGCGAAGAACGGGATCAACATCCGCATGCTCAATCAGGGTACCAGCGAGATCAATATTATCGTAGGTGTTGAAGCCGGGGACTTTGAGAAGGCTGTCAACATTATATACAGCGAATTCATGGCGTAGTCTGCTGATGGTCAGAGGACCTGACCAGTAAAAAATCTGATAATAAACGGATATAAGAGAAAAAGGTGCGGCTGATATTTCACAGCTGCACCTTTTCTCTATTGTAAGATGTAAGTAAGGTATTATCTGTTATAGGAATGTTCTTTTGCGATAAGTCCTGCGTTGAATGCGATTGAAATTCCCATGCTTGCGATTACGTATGCTACTCCCATTTTTTTATCTCCTTTTTCCTGATATTTTTACCCGGCAGCCTCTTCTGCGGAGCCGGTGTTTTTGTCTGTCAATAAAATAACACACGCTGTAACCCTTGCAAAATGGGTGTTTTGAACATCCGTTATTAATAAAGGTAATACCCGTTTGCAGTCATTCACCGGCCTGAAAAGGAGCGCTGAAGGTTGACATCACAGCATCTGCAATGAGAGAATCAGTGCGGGTAATTTGAGGCGGATGATCAGGAAAGGGAAACACTATGATAAGACATATAGTAATGTTTAAGATCAAGGATGAGTATAAGGATGAGATACCTCAGCTGGTAGAAAACTTCTACGGAATGAAGGGGAAGATAGAAGGCATGCTGGATCTTGAGGCGGGGGCGGATATCCTGCACAGCGAGAGGTCGTATGACCTTGCTCTCATAACTGTATTTGAAAACAGAGAGGCGTTCGATGCATACCAGACACATCCGGTACACATGCCGGTGAAGAAGCGCATGCATGAGGTGCGCTCCGGCTCTGTAGCCTGCGATTTTGAGATTCAATAGAATTGTATTTTTATTATTCTTGCCTGAATCAGGCGTAATACAATATAATAAACAGGTACGGAAAATCTCGCCGGGCTGAATATGCGGCGCGGCGTTCAGATTACTTATTACAGGAGGTAAGTATTATGATTTACTCAGCAGAAGTGAAGGGCATGTGCCCTGTGCACCAGGGCGTGCATCACGGCGCTGCACCGATTCCGGAAGAGGGAATGTGGGTCAAGTCCAAGGACCTGAAGGACGTTTCCGGATATACCCACGGTATCGGCTGGTGCGCACCGCAGCAGGGCGGATGCAAGCTTTCACTCAACGTTAAGAATGGTGTTATCCAGGAAGCTCTCGTAGAGACTATCGGATGCTCCGGAATGACTCACTCGGCAGCTATGGCAGCTGAGATCCTTCCGGGACTCACGATCCTCGAGGCTCTCAATACAGACCTGGTATGCGATGCTATCAACACAGCAATGAGAGAGCTTTTCCTGCAGATCGTATACGGCCGCACACAGAGTGCGTTCTCAGAAGACGGACTGCAGATCGGAGCAGGTCTTGAAGACCTCGGCAAGGGAACAAGATCAATGATCGGTACCACATACGGTACTCTTGAGAAGGGCCCTAGATATCTCGAGCTTACAGAAGGATATATCACACAGCTCGCACTTGATGAAGATAATGAGATCATCGGATACAAGTATCTCAACTTCGGCAAGATGATGGACTTCCTCAAGGCCGGCGATGATCCTGCAACAGCAGTAGAGAAGGCATCCGGTCAGTACGGACGCGTAGCAGATGCGGTCAAGCTCATTGACCCTCGCAAGGAATAATACAGGGAGGAAAGAGATATGATTACATTTGAATCTTATGAAAGAAGAGAAAAACAGATCCTTTCCAAGCTGGCTGAGTACGGTATCGGATCTATTGAAGAAGCAGAACAGATCACCAAGGACGCAGGACTTGATGTATATCATATGGTAGAGAACATCCAGCCTATCTGCTTCGAGAACGCAAAGTGGGCTTACACAGTAGGCGCTGCTATCGCTATCAAGAAGAACTGCCGCAAGGCTGCTGATGCAGCTGCTGCAATCGGCGAAGGACTTCAGGCTTTCTGTATCCCTGGTTCCGTAGCTGACCGCCGTAAGGTAGGTCTAGGACACGGAAACCTCGGAAAGATGCTCCTTGAAGAGGACACCGAGTGCTTTGCATTCCTCGCAGGCCACGAGTCATTCGCTGCTGCAGAGGGCGCTATCGGTATCGCTTCCAAAGCAAACAAGGTACGTCAGAAACCGCTGAGAGTAATCCTCGACGGACTTGGCAAGGACGCTGCTCAGATCATCTCCAGAATCAACGGATTCACATATGTTGAGACTGAATATGACTATTTCACAGGCGAGCTCAAGGAAGTGTTCCGCAAGTGCTATTCCAAGGACCCTGAGAGCCCGAGAGCAAAGGTAAACTGCTACGGCGCCAACGATG
>CAMIWY010000152.1 GCA_946402595.1 uncultured Clostridia bacterium | reverse complement strand
TGCCCGGATCCTTCTGAAATGCCGGGGACCACGAATATCCCGAACAGGATCAGGTCGAGCACGATAAAAATGAGCAGCAGATTAAGGCCTGAGCTCAGGCCTATTCTGAAAGCTATCGATCCGGTGCTTACCGGTTTTTCTCTTCGTCTCTTATCCTTAGCCATTTTCGTCTCTTATCACGTAGCCTACGCCGCGGACCGTCTGGATGAGGCTTATTCCGAAGACCTCATCGATTTTGCTCCGCAGGTATCTTACATATACATCGACCACATTGGTCTCTCCCATGTAGTCATATCCCCATACAGTTCCCAGGAGAGTGTCACGGGACAGTACTATATTCTTATTTACAAGCAGAGTATTAAGGAGGTCGAATTCCCTGCTTGTCAGTTCTATCTCTTTTCCCGCATATTTCACTTCGTGGCGGCTCGGGGACAGTGTCAGGTCACCACATCTGAGGAGATCGTCCGGTGTGTCCTGAGTGTTTTCGTGAGCCTGATGAGAGCTGCGCCTGAGCGCAAGCCTTATCCTTGCCAGGAGTTCCTCTATGGCAAAAGGCTTGGTGATGTAATCGTCAGCGCCCTGATCCAGTCCTGCGACCTTGTCCATTACCGCGTCTCTGGCGGTAAGCATGATCACCGGAACATCGGAGCTCCTTCTGAGTCTTCTGAGGACTTCCATCCCGTTCAGCTCAGGGAGCATTATATCAAGCAGAACAAGGCTGAAGCCTCCGCTTTCAGCCATTTCCAGTCCTGTTCTGCCGTCTCCGCATTTCACTGCTTCGTAACCTTCATGGAGGAGTTCAAGCTCTATGAAGCGGGCGATCTTCTCTTCATCTTCAATTATCAGTATTCTGTCCGTCATTTCTCTTCTTCGTCAGGTCGTTTTTGACCTTTTCAGCGTAATCTGTCGCCTTGTCCATTGTATCGTTGATGTTGATCTTTCCGAGATCCGCTCCTTCAAAGTGGAAGCGGCATCCGAATACCATCGCAATTACTGCCAGGATCAGTGTAGCCCAGAAGAAGCATATGAGTGCAAGAACCGGGATCCAGATCGGGAGATCAGCCAGCTGCTGTCCGTTGCTCTTGATGATGACAAGTCTGTTGTCTGTCATTATGCTCTTGAATCTCTTCCAGAGTCCCATCTTCTCCTTAGGAGCTTTTTCAGATTTTCCGGCGCTTCCTGTATTGCCCTGGTTTCCTGAGCGGCTGCCTGTGCTGTCCACAGTTACCTCAGAAACGATCTCTGCTTCCTGTGCCGGCCTTGCAGTGTATGCTGCGCTTTCCTTCTTGATCTTTCCGTCTCTCTCGAGGCTGATGATGGCATCTATCATGTCCCATCCGTTTCCTTCCAGAGCTGCCTTTGCATCCTCGTAGCTGCATCCTGCCTTATTTACGAGCTGTTCGATCTTTTCGAAATTATCCATTTTGTCCTCCTTATTAATTCTATCAGTTTACGGGACTTTTTGTCCCCTCTTTTGTTTTGATGGTTATATGATAAGGCGGAAAAATGAAAACGTCCTTTAGACCGAATTAGAGAAATATTAGAAACACATTAGAAAAGGACCGGTTGACGGTCCTTCAGGGTCAGGTCAGAATGGTTTAGCTGAGCTGTACTGATTCTGCTTCATCCGGCATAAAATATGCTCTGAGATCATGAATATTATGCGATGTGTATTCGCTCAGTACGCGGCCTTCAAGCTGATAGGTACGAATGAAACGCTTGCCGTCTACAGTGCTCCACTGCTCCATGTCCCATGTGAGATAGCCTACATCATCCGTTTTCTTCTCTTTCAGAATGAGATCCACCTGGCGCCCTTCTTTCATCTTCTGGATCAGTCCATCACGGTCAAGTTCTACTTCAACATTGTTCACAACATCTTTAACTATCATCAGAATCCTCCTTAATTCAGCACGAATTCAACATAAACAAAAGAGAGCGCTCCGCAAAACACGGTCAGCACTCTCTGTCTCACTATTTGAAGTATTTCAGAAACAGGGTATCCTTCCCGGATATTTTGCACGAAAAGACAGTCTCTATGATTTTGAGATGTGCCCCTATTTCTTATCACAATGATAGCAATACCAATCAGTCAATTCAACAGCAATTCCGGTATCGTTGACTTTTCAGGAAAAGTCAATCACTTCATGCATTCATTGACCCAGTCAATGAAATTATCACTGCTGTTTCCGGTCCTTTCAGCCTGTGTGTGGCCCTGCCCCCAGACTGTTTCAAAATCTACTGAATCAACGCCCTCATAATTCTCAAGTGCCAGCGCCAGATTCATCTCTGTTGAAAGAGCACAGTCGCCCTGGCTGATTCCTGACCTTATCCTCCAGTATTTGGCAACATTGCTCATGTTATATCCTTCTTCGGATTCAAGGAGGTAGTACAGCGGAGTATACATGCCGAGTCTTACGTCCGCAGTGTTGCCTGCGCTGTCTTCCTTTGCCAGATCAGCCGCATAGTCTGATGCATAGCTGCTGCCGAGGCTGTTGAGGATATCTGCGAGATAGCTGTCAAAATGCGCTCCTTCTCCGTCGCCATATCCGAACAGGGTATTCTCGCCCTGGCCGCCATCGAGCTGATCGAATGCTCCGAGGTTCTTTGAGGCAGTCTTCATGGCACTGACAAAGTCTGCAATGCTTGAAATAGAAGCAGTGTTGCTGTCTGCATCATATGTCACCCACTCACCGTTCGCATTTAGGGCATTGATGTAGTCCTGTGCAGTCTCGTATGTTCCGCTGAGGCTCAGGCCGCTGTCTGTATCATTTCTTGTTATGTCATCGAGTTCCTCGAAAGATGTTTCACCACCGCCATTTTCAGGCAGTTCTCCTTCCGGGCGTTCTCCTTCTGCGAAGTCTTTCTTTGCTCCGTCCGGCCTCTCACCTGACGGCATCCCGTCTCCGCCGAAATCGCCCCGGCGCATTCCAGGGCCTCCTGTTTTGCCCGATGATGATGCATCATATGGGAATTCGGTATCCGCTAGGAAATTGTTGAGGGAGTCTTCGATAACCCCCTTCATATAGTCATAGTAGCTGCCCGCCTGGTACAGGCCCTCAGATGATTCTGTGAGTGTAAGCACATTGCCGTCTTCATCCCTGATACCTGCTTCGTTGATGTACGAAGCGAAAGCCTTCGCAAGCTCATCGGAGATCTGCTGTTCTTCATCGGAAAGCCCGCTTCTTGTCATTCCCATCATCCACTCGTAGGCTTCATCAGCTGTATCCAGATTGGTGATAGGACACCAGCACATCGATCCGAGCACAGCATCGCTTACACCCTGCACTGCTCCGATCTGCTCGAGATAGGCGTCATACAGTTCACTGTCACCGGAGGAGCCGACAACTGCCGACTGTGCTCCACCTCCGCTCATGCCAAAGGTGAATATGCTCTCAGCGTCACCCGCCAGCACATCATCGCAGTATCTGACATATCTTATGGCCGCTTTGAGATCCGTAACTCCTGCCGGAGCTCCTTCATCTCTTCCCCTGCAGCCAGCGTGTACATAGACGAAGCCTGCGCCGGTATATTCACTCACATCGGTATACTCAGTCAGTGCGTTTTGCGCAGAGTATCCCGGAGTGTTGATCGGCATCACTACAGGCGCTGTTGCTGCGGTATATCCGCTCAGCTCAGCCTCTTTATTGATCTCACAAGTATATGTGCCGTCATCATTCTCTGTTCCAGTCATGTATGCACCCGGCACGAACACGGCCAGAGTCTCATAGTTCTCATCAGCCGGGGTCTCACAGTACGAGATGCCCACCTGATAATAAACATCGTCATCTGCATTGTATTGCCATTTACTCATGTCGATCTTAGGAAGCGATGTCGAAACGCTGCTCTCTGCAGTATCCGTTCCGCTCCCGCCGCATGACGACATGGGCAAGACAAGCAGCATGATCAGAACTGCTGCAAGCGCTCTGGCACCGTTTCTTTTTATCCTGTTCATAAGTCCCATCCTTCCGAATAATAATTATATTTTTACATCGACAGTGTATAGCTCCGTCCTTAACGGAACCTTAAAAGTGCAGCACTACGCTTTAGACCATACAACCAGTGCTTCTTCTTCGATTCTCCCAGTTTGATATCGTCTGCCTGGTAACATTGCAGATCTCTGCGAGTTCATCCTGTGTAAAGTCGTTCTCCTTGTGGATCTCCAAAATTCTTTTGCCTAATTCCATCTTGATGCTCCTTGGTTTTGATTTGCACGGTCAGTGTAAAATCATTGTATCTCAAAGTCTATCAAGGCGCGTTAACATCCGGCTATTTCATCGCGCAAAGAATCTTTGCTCACAAATGGGCTTCGCAAGCTACAGTGTAATCCAAATCGTCAACTGCTGGTTGACGATTATTAAACTACGGGAAGGGACCGCCTCTTCAGAATCGTCCACAACTTGTGGACGATTCTCTGCATCAGGAAAAGTTTCAACCGGATTACTGTGACAGTGTATCCAGAAGTGTATCCAAAATGCATTTATCATTTTATGAAATTCAGAAGAAACTCTGTAATTCCAATTATAGTAAAACCATTTTCATCCCGGCTCTCCCCGATCGGTCTATTGACCACCAAAACCTTCTGTACCTGATCATTTAAAATCATGTATGGTCTTACCTCTCTCGCTCTGGTTTCAGCACTTGATATATCTGCCGTTACCTGAATGTAATATGCACGCAATCCCCTCGTAGCATAAAAATCCACTTCATATTTTTTTCTGACAGATTTACCTTCTTTATTTTTCTCTATCGAATCAAATGCACCTA
>CAMIWY010000151.1 GCA_946402595.1 uncultured Clostridia bacterium | reverse complement strand
CCCGCTTTACCAGTGCAGTGGAGGGAGGATCGAAAGGGGCTGACGCCGAAGTGAGGCAGGGCTGCACCCTTTCTGATCTGGGCGGACGGAATAAGATACGGCCGACTGTCGCGATTACGCGGAGCGCTATCCATGATAAGAAATCAGAGATTGTTTTGATTTGTCATGAGCAGCTGATCCGTGTCGGCTGCTTTTTCTATTACAAATCACGGCAGTATCTGAAGTATCTTAGAGGTAGCCTTATCTCATTTCTGGAAAACACCATTCAAAATGAGGAGGTATCAAACAATGGCAAGAACACAGACTATTTTCGAAGGAGTTGCAACTGCTCTCATTACTCCGATGACAGAGACCGGAGTCAATTTTGACCAGTTCGGCAAACTGATCGACTGGCAGATCGAATCGGGCATCGACGCACTCGTCATCGCAGGAACAACAGGTGAGGGTTCGACACTTACCGACGAGGAGCACAAGGAATGCATCAGCTTTGCCGTAGAAAGAGCAGCCGGCAGAGTTCCTATCATCGCAGGAACCGGCTCCAACCACACAGAATACGGTAAGCAGCTGACCAAGTACGCAAGTGACGCCGGTGCAGCAGCATGCCTGATCGTAACTTCGTACTACAACAAGGCTACACAGAACGGTCTTGTAAAGCTCTTCAGCGAGTACGCAAGTGTCAGTGATGTTCCTATCATCGCTTACAACGTTCCTTCGAGAACAGGTCTCAACATAGAGCCTTCAACATATGTCAAGCTCGCCGAGATCGACGGAGTAGCAGCTATCAAGGAAGCAAACAGCAACATCTCCAAGATCGTGGATACGTTCGCACTCGTAGGCGACAAGCTCGACATCTATTCGGGCAACGACGATCAGATCGTTCCGTTCCTCTCGATGGGCGGCAAGGGAGTCATCTCGGTGCTCTCCAACGTCATCCCTAAGGAGACAAGAGAGCTCTGCACAAAGTTCTGGGAAGGCGATGTAGCAGGTTCTGCAGCACTTCAGTGCAAGTACAACGAGCTCGTCAAGGCTCTCTTCTGCGAGGTCAACCCGATCCCGGTCAAGGAAGCTCTGGCAATGATGGGTTGGTGCGATCCTATCCTCAGATCACCGCTGTACCGCATGGAGGAGGCTAATCTTCAGAGGCTCCGCAAGGCTATGCTGGATCTGGGGATCATTCAGTAGCTATATGCGAATGAAGTCGCAATTCGTCGCTCGCGTCCTCGGAGCCGCATGTCTTTAGGGCTCCTGCGGAATACTCGCTCCGAAATGTGACTTCATTCATAAGACATATGATAACAGTAAGTTTTTAAGTATTTTACTGAATCGTTAAGATTCAATAGCCTTAACGGAGGAAGATGTCCTAATGCAAGTAATCATAAACGGAATCGATGGGGCGATGGGTTCAGTCCTCGCCCGCATCATAGAGAAGACTGATGACATGGAGGTCATCGCAGGCGTCACACCGACTGGTGCTGACGGGGCTTACCTGACTATGGATGCATATCAGGGACCTGCTGACATGGTCATAGATTTTTCACATCATTCTGTGACTGCCGACCTGATGGAGTACTGCGTAAAGAGAAATCTTCCTGTAGTCGTATGTACTACCGGCCAGACCGAAGAAGAGATGGAATGCATCACCAGGGCGGCTGAGAGCATCCCGGTATTCAAGTCGGGGAACATGTCTGTCGGAGTTGCGATCACTGCCAAAGTGGTAAAGGAGATCGCTGCAAAGTTCGGCGCTTGTGACATCGAGATCGTAGAGACTCATCACAACCGGAAGGTTGATGCTCCGAGCGGCACAGCACTCATGCTGGCTGACGCTGTAAGAGAGGCAAGACCTGAGCTCCACTACAACCTCGGAAGATCGGGCGACTGCAAGCGCGAGCCGGATGAGATCGGCATCAATTCAGTCAGAATGGGCAACATAGTCGGTATTCACGAGGTCATGTTCGGGACAAACACTCAGACCATCACAGTTACACACCAGGCACATGACAGGGCACTGTTTGCAGACGGTGCCGTAGCTGCAGCAAGATTCCTTGCAGGCAAGCCGGCCGGTATGTACAACATGGACGATCTCGTCGCGGACTAAAACTGAGATCCTGAGCTTGGGGGAGCGCAGGATATATGACAGTGGGGACGGTTCTGTTTGTCATCTTTTGCAGACAGGGCCGGAATGTGTCAGCAAGGACCGTCCCTGATGACACACTATACAGGACAGTAATGGGATCAGAGATCAGGAATCGAAAAGGAGAATCAACATGATAAGGGTAGGAATAGCAGGATACGGAAATATCGGAAGAGGCGTTGAGGCTGCTGTAACACATGCACAGGACATGGAGCTTGTCGCAGTTTTCTCAAGAAGAGACCCGGCAACAGTACAGACCGTAACAGGTGTACCGGTTGTCGCATATGATAAGATCGGAGAATGCGCCGGTGACATCGACGTAGTGATCATCTGCGGAGGCAGCGCGACAGACCTGCCTTGGATGACACCTGAGCTTGCAGCAAAGTTCAACGTCATCGACAGTTTTGACAACCATCACCACATTCCGGAGCATTTTGCAAAGGTAAATGAAGCTGCATCTGCATCAGGCAAGGTCGGCATCATCTCCTGCGGATGGGATCCGGGATACTTCTCACTGGCAAGGATCCTCGCAGATTCGGCTCTTCCGGAAGGCGACAGCTACACATTCTGGGGACGCGGAGTCAGCCAGGGACACTCCGATGCTATCAGAAGGATCGAGGGAGTAAAGGACGCAAGACAGTACACTGTACCTGTTGAGGCTGCTCTTGAGAGCGTCAGAAACAACGAGCATCCTGAGTTCACAGCCCGCCAGATGCACCTCAGAGAGTGCTGGGTAGTTGCTGAAGACGGAGCAGACAAGGCAGCGATCGAAGAGGCCATCAAGACGATGCCGGATTACTTCGAGCCATATGACACAACAGTCACCTTCATCACACAGGAAGAGCTCGACAGAGACCACAGCGGACTTCCTCACGGCGGCAGCGTGATCAGAAGCGGACGCACAGGATTCGACAGAGAGTTCAACAACACAGTAGAGTTCACACTCAACCTCGACTCCAATCCGTTCTTCACAAGCAGCATCCTCGTTGCAGCAGCAAGAGCAGCATACAGGATGAATCAGGAAGGCCAGAGCGGCGCCAAGACTCTCTTCGACGTACCGCCGGCATACCTGTCGCATCATACAAGAGAAGAGCTGCTCGCACACATGCTTTAATATGACAGTGGGGACGGTTCTGTTTGTCATCTTCTGCAGACAGAACCGGAATGTGTCAAAAAGGACCGTCCCTTTTGACACAAAAAGATGACAATCAGAACCGTCCCCATTGTCACAAAAAGGTGAAAACATGCTATACAACAATCTTACAGTAAACGAAAAAGGGCATCTGGCAATCGGCGGCCTGGACGCGGTCGAGCTTGCTGCTGAATACGGCACGCCGCTCTACGTCCTCGACGAGGATGTGATCCGCGCTAACTGCAGGACATACGTCGATGCCATGCATGAATACTTTGGACCGGAATCTGCTCCGCTTTTCGCGAGCAAAGCCCTGTGCTTCAAGGGCATATACCCGGTAGTTCAGTCTGAGGGGATGTGCGTTGATGTAGTTTCACCGGGAGAGATATTTACAGCAGTCGCTGCAGGCTTTCCTGCATCGAAAATGTTTTTCCACGGCACCAACAAAACAGACGCAGATATCGAATACGGTGTCTCACAGGGGATAGGATATTTTGTAGTCGACAATCTGAATGAACTGGAAGTCCTCAATAAAGTCGCCTCAGAGCAGGAGGTCGTACAGAAAGTGCTTCTGAGGCTGACTTGTGGACTTGATCCGCACACACTTGAAGCAATCAATACGGGCAAAGTCGATTCGCAGTTCGGCGTTCCGATCGATACGGGTCAGGCGGATGAATTCGTGCGCACGGCTCTTTCGTGTGAGTACATAGAGGTCGCGGGATTCCACAGCCACGTTGGATCGCAGATATTCGAAAGCGATTCCTTCAACAGGCAGGTGGAGATCCTGACTGAGTATGCGGCCAAAATGAAATATGCTTATGGCCTTACTGTAAGGATACTGAATATCGGCGGCGGCTTCGGCGTCAGATACACCGAGAAGGACCCGCAGATCGACATTCCGGCACGCATCAAGGAAGTGTCGGAGCACCTCAAGGCAGCATGTGAGAAATATGGCATCTCGTTTGAAGCCATCTACATGGAGCCTGGCCGCAGCATCATAGCCGATGCGGGCACGACCCTGTACACTACGGGCGGCTGCAAGGAAGTCAAGGGATACCGCAACTACGTCACCGTAGACGGCGGCATGACCGATAATCCGAGATACGCTCTCTACAAGTCGGAGTATACAGTCCTTAATGCGAGCAAAGCAGGCGAGCCTGCAGACTACGAGTGCACGATCGCAGGCAGATGCTGCGAGAGCGGAGACCGCGTCGCAGAGTACGTCAGCATCGCAAAGCCGGAGAGAGGCGACATCATAGCCGTCCTCACCACGGGCGCATACAACTATGCGATGGCATCCAACTACAACAGGATACCTAAGCCGGCGATGATAATGATAAAGGACGGCAAGTCGAGACTCGTGGTGAAGAGAGAGACCTACGAAGATCTCATGAAGAATGAGCTGTAGATAAGAAAAGGCAGAGACCCTTACGGGAATCTGCCTTTTGCAATTGTATTATTTTTGGATGACGTAGTTTGTGTCTGCCGGGTATACTAGAATCTCTCGAGTACTGTAGAGAAGACTACCTG
>CAMIWY010000150.1 GCA_946402595.1 uncultured Clostridia bacterium | reverse complement strand
ACAGTGTCTACCTTGGCTACCATACCCGGGAAAACTCCTCCCTTGCCTTCAACCTTGACCCTAGGCTCGATTACGTCCTTGACCGGTGTGATTCTTACAGACTCACCCGGCTTTGCGATGTCGAATACGACATTCTTGATCTTTTCATCTTCGAGCACTACAGGCTTCAGATCTTCAGGATTGATAAAGAGGATACCCTTCTCGATCTTGGATTCTTCCGCAAACCGGATATCAGTGATATTGATTTTTCCGATTTCCAATCTCATTTCTGATCGCCTCCTTTTGCTATAATAGAAATGCAGATAGTATTTATTTGCCGAAGCCCGGCCGCGCATAGGGGCAGCGCGGCACGGAACTCCGTATAAGATGGAAGTCTACCGGTCTGCTGCCTCCACAGCACTCCTCAGAAGACTCAGGTCTACGACTCTGAAGTCATCGAGGAGACGAGGATCGGTAACTTCCTTCTTACCAGTGAATTTTTCGAACGCACTGACTGCGTTCCCGATAAGCCTTACTGATTCAGGATCAGCTGCCGGTATTTCACCCGGTCCGGACTTACCTTGCTGCAGCAGAAGTGATCTGTATGGCGTCTCATTCGGCTTGACGCTGCCGTACAGAGGGTGGTTCAGAAGAACCGCTCCCTGATTAATAAGGTCTCTCGCGGTGATAAGCACATCTAGAAGTTTTCCGTCTACCATGAGCACATCATGCGTTTTCCCGAATTCCTCTGCCGCTAGTGAATTATTTGTCAGAATGAAGTATTTCATCTGTCTTCTCCGAATAAAAAATGAGAATGCCCACGCGTAATACGCGTACAGCATTCTCTCTGTTTCATTGTTATTCTAGATCCAGAAATAGGTGTCCTGTCCGGTCCTTTTGCTTGAAAGTTTCGTTCCAGTTAGTGCCAGTTTACTGGAATTTGCCTCTTCAGCGATCATCCGTCGGTGTTATTAATGTCCTTAACAAATAACACCCGCTAAATACACCGGATGATTCTCTCCCGGGAGGAATTAGCCCTTTATTAAATTGGCCCCTATTTCTTGTTAATAGAATATCAATATTGGGATATTTTTTCAACAACAATTATGTGTTTTTTGAATACAAAATCAATTTTAATTGCAATAATCTATACCTTTTCTTTTATGATCTCCCAAGATTGATGTTGTATTTGCGGGCAAACCGCTCAGCATACGACCCCGGTTCCGCATACATCGTTATCTCCTGGCATGACAGAAAAGCTTCTGCTGCGATCTCTGTTACACTTACAGGGATAGTGACAGCTTCAAGTGAGCTGCAGTTTCTGAAAGCCCACTCCCCGATCGTTCTGACACCCTCGGGAATCGTTATTTCCTTAAGTGCAGCGCATCCTGAGAACAGTTCCTTTCTGATGCGCTCCATTCCTGCCGGCAGAACGATCTGCCTGAGAGCTGTGCAGTCTGCAAAAGCTCCGACGCCCATGTCGGTCACGCTGCCTGGTATGACCGCTTCCGTAAAATCATTTCTGCCCGCATAACATCTGTTGCTGATGCTTACAGTATCGTCAGGTATAATCAGCACATTCTCACTCATTGCAATACTCCCCCTGTTTACAGCCGGCTTCTTTGTCAAAGCCTTCTCAGATGAAATCCTTTCCCTGCACGAACGGGTTGTTTCTCTTTTCATATCCGATGGTGCTCGCCGGACCATGTCTCGGCCAGACGATAACATCATCATCCATTGAGTACAGCCTGTTCTGTATTGACCCGACCAGTTCGTCCCAGTTTCCTGTCTCCAGTGAAGTGTTGCCGACTGACAGCCTGAACAGAGTATCTCCGGTGAACACCTCTGTGCCGGTGCAGAAACATATGCCGCCCTCTGTATGACCCGGTGTTTCAATAACGCTAAGTACCGTAGCTCCCAGAGTTACAGTATCGCCTTCCTTTAATCTCAGATCCGCCTCCGGACAGACCGATGAGCCGTGGCCAAGTGCGAGCCACTTGTTGTCCCTGCCGCCGTGAAGAAGATAATCCTCATTCATAGGAGCAGCAAAAACTGCAGAAGGATATTCATCGATATACTCCTGTGCGGCTGCGAAGTGGTCATAATGGCCATGTGTGAGGAGTATATATTTCAGAGAATCTCTTTCACCTATTACCTCTTGTGCATCTTCACCAAAATAACCCGGATCTATCACAGCCTTGCATCCGGTATCACGGTCGGTGATCACATATGTATTTTCATTCTGTATCCTTGCTGGGAAGCATCTGACCTCAAGGCTCATTATTGAATTCCCCCTTCCGGTTTTTGTTTTAGCATAGCAAAAAGCCCCCGGATATCCAAGGGCTGTCACAGGCAAAGAAAAAACCTTCCGGATTTATCGGAAGGGATTACTTGGTAGCGCATTGGGGAATCGAACCCCAGATTCCGCCGTGAGAGGGCGACGTCTTAACCTCTTGACCAATGCGCCATATTATGCGCTGATTTGCTCAGCGCAAGTGTTATTATAGCCGACCGGACTGTGTTTGTCCAGCACTTTTTGAAATTATTTCTATGTGCCTTATATCATCTTGTGATGGCCTTTTCAGCACTGCCGATAGCTTCCATCGGACACACTTCCCTGCACAGATGGCAGCCCACGCATTTTGCCCCGATAAGTCTCGGGATCCTGGTCTCAGGATCGATCTCGATCGCCTGATGGCCTCCGTCTCTGCAGGAGATATAGCATCTGCCGCAGCCGATGCACAGGTTCCTGTCTATTACAGGGAAGACGATAGTATCGCGTTCGATCCTGTCGTGTGCCACTACAGTCTTGCTGGCAGCTCCTATAAGGCTGCTGACTGACTTTACATTCTTGCACTTCATATATTCGGCCAGTCCTTCGGTCAGGTCATCTATGATCCTGTAGCCGTACTGCATAACTGCAGTTGTCACCTGCAGGCTTCCGGCCCCCAGAAGAAGGAATTCAAGCGCATCTCTCCACGTCTCGATCCCGCCCATTCCGCTGATATGCATGCTTCTGAGCTCTTCACATCTCGACAGATCTGAAATGAACCTGAGCGCTATCGGTTTGACAGCCGGTCCTGAATAGCCGCCTACCATTGACCTTCCGTGGACATCAGGCTGCGCGACGAGTGTATCGATGTCTACGCCTGTGATTGAATTGATCGTATTGATCGCTGCTATGCCGTCGGCGCCTCCCCTCTTTGCTGCAAGTGCCATCGGCACCATATCAGTGATATTAGGAGTGAGCTTGGCAAGGACCGGCAGCGAGGTGCCGCGTTTTACCGCCCTTGTGAACCTCTCGATCAGTTCTTCTGACTGTCCGATGGTAATGCCCAGATCGTCCGATTCCATATTAGGGCAGGAGAAGTTGCACTCGATCAGTGAAGCACCCGCCTTCTCACACTTCTCTGCAAGGCTCGTCCATTCCTCTTCATTCTGTCCCATTATCGAAGCGATGATGACCTTTTCCGGGAACTCATCTCTGAGTCTCCTGAAAATGTCCATGTTCTCCTCAACGCTGTGGTCTGAGAGCTGCTCGATGTTTTTGAATCCGCAGAACGAATTGGAATGGCTCCTGATCGACGAGAACCTCGGAGAAGCCTCATGCTGCGGGAAACTGCATATTGTCTTGAATGAAACGCCTGCCCATCCGGCCTCGAAGGCTCTTCTGCACATATCATATGTGCTGCCTACGACCGAGGATGACAGAAGGAACGGGTTCTCAAGCCTGATCCCGCAGAGCTCCGTTGAGAGATCTGTCTTTTCTGTCATGTGGCCGGGCAGTATATCCTCTGCCTTGCTTACAGTATTGAAAATGTCGCTGATGTTCACTGCTACATTGCTCCCCGCGAGCACACATGCTCTCTCGCACGGAGCGCTGCAGGTTCCGCATTTACTGTTGCGCAGTAAATGTGATGCACGGAGGAAATTCTCGAAATACAGTGACCTCAGGATCTTTCCCACCGGTACGTTTTCGGGACACGCCTTAGTGCACACAGGGTCATGGCACAGAAGACATTTGCTGACTTCTGCTTCGTATTGCCTGTAGCTGAGGTTATTGTATCCGCTCATTGTCTTCCCTCATCCCTGTCTTACAGTGTATTTCCTGTTTACTCATGAAATGCCATTGCAGCCTTTACGGCTCTGTGCCATCCTGCGAGTTTTTCTTTTCTTGCCTTTTCTCCAAGGCTTGGCCTGAACGTCTTTGAGATCTCCTTGCTGGCGACTATGTCTGCAAGGCTGTCGTAGTAGCCTACAGCGAGTCCTGCAAGATATGCAGCTCCGAGCGATGTCGACTCGATCGAGGCATATCTGACTATGTTTACATCCGATACATCCGCCTGGAACTGCATCAGCAGATTGTTGAGTGCAGCACCTCCATCGACCTTGAGAACAGAGATCTCCTTGCCTGTATCGGCTCTCATCGCTGTCAGGAGATCTTCGTTCTGATAAGCCAGAGACTGAAGTGTAGCCCTTACGATGTGCTCGCGTGTCGTGCCTCTTGTGATGCCGAACATCGCACCTCTTGCTTCAGGATCCCAGTACGGAGCTCCAAGTCCGACGAAAGCCGGTACGACGTAGACGCCACCCGCATCATCGACCTTTTTGGCCATTTTCTCTGATTCCGGTGCGCTTGCGAAGAACTTCATCTGATCCCTCAGCCACTGGACAGCAGCACCGCACACGAATACCGATCCTTCAAGAGCGTAGGTGACTTTGCCGTCAAGGCCCCATGCGATAGTCGTAAGGAGTCCGTTCTTGGACGGCACCGGCTTGTCTCCTGTATTGAGAAGCAGGAAATTGCCCGTTCCGTAT
>CAMIWY010000149.1 GCA_946402595.1 uncultured Clostridia bacterium | reverse complement strand
CAAAAATAAAAAATTTACTACTGGGGAGATAATTAATGGCAAAAATACTTGTCAACAGCAGCGGACCTCTTCACGGAGAGGTCGAGATAAGCGGTGCGAAGAACTCAGTCCTTCCGCTGCTTGCCGCTACGATACTCACAGATCAGACATGCACCATCGAGGGCGTGCCTGATCTTGTTGACGTTAATGTAATGAAGGAAATGCTGACCAATTACGGCTCCGATATCGATGACAGAGAGAAGGGAGTCATCAGGGCGGCAATGAAGGAAGTCAGATGCTGCGAGGGCAAGGCTGAACTTGTCCAGGAGATGAGAGCTTCCGTATTCACAATGGGACCGATGCTTGCGCGTCACGGCAAGGTCATCATGCCTATGCCGGGAGGCTGCACCATAGGCAAGAGACCTATCGACCTGCATCTCAAGGGATTCAGGGCACTCGGTGCTGACGTTGTGGAAGATGGTGAGAACGAAAGAGTGATTGTTACCGCTCCTGAGGAAGGACTCACAGGGGATGCGATCTATCTCGACTTCCCGAGCGTAGGCGCAACTGAAAACATCATGATGGCTGCGACCCTGGCAAAGGGAACGACCATCATAGAGAATGCGGCCAAGGAGCCTGAGATCATCGACCTCGCCAATCTTCTCAATAAGATGGGCGCAAGGATCAAGTATGCGGGAACAGACATGATCAGGATCGAGGGCGTTGAGAAGCTCTCCGGCTGTATCCATAATGTCATTCCGGACAGGATCGAAACAGGCACATTCATGCTGGCCGCAGCGATCACAAGAGGCGACATACTTGTGAAAAACGCTCTGCCTGGCCACGTAAGACCAATAATCGCCAAGCTCAAGGAGTGCAACGTTGATGTTGAGGTCCTGCCTGAAGGCATCTATGTGGATGCAAGGAACAGAGAGCTGGTGGCTACAGATATCAAGACACTTCCGTATCCGGGCTTCCCGACAGACATACAGTCACCGTTCATGGCGTTCCTGACCACCGTAAAGGGTCAGAGCATCGTCAGGGAGACAGTATTCGAGAACAGATTCATGCATGTCGTCGAGCTGAACAGAATGGGGGCTGACATTTCCACAGAAAACAGAGAAGCCATAGTTCCGGGCGGAAAGAAGCTGAAAGGCGCCAAGGTCAGGGCTACCGACTTAAGAGCCGGTGCTGCAATGGTGCTCGCGGGGCTTGTGGCAAAGGGAACGACAGAGATAAGCGAGATATATCACATAGAGAGAGGCTATGAGAACTTCGTCGGTAAGTTCAAGGGTCTCGGAGCTGACATCATGAAGATCGAGCAGGACTGATACAGCCACTGCGTACATGACTTGAACTGATGCACTTTGTAAGGAGGTAAGACTATGCCGGATATCCAGTATCTCAAGCTGCTTGCGGAGAAGTACCCGAATTCGAGAGCTGCAAGGACAGAAATCATAAACCTCAGAGCCATACTTGCTCTTCCGAAGGCTACGGAGTTCTTCCTGAGCGACCTTCACGGAGAGTTCGACGCTTTCCAGTATTTCGTAAGATCAGGCTCCGGAATGATCAGGATGAGGATAGATGAGGTCTTCGGCAACCTTCTGACAGAGAAGGAGTGCGATGAGCTTGCCGCTCTTATCTATAATCCGGAAGCTGAGCTGAAGAGAAGAAAGAAGAGCGAGCCTGATTTTGACGCGTGGTGCAAAGTCGCAATAAGAAGACTTGTAGCAGTATGCCGCATAGTCTCCAATAAATACACAAGATCGAAAGTAAAGAAACGTCTTCCTAAGGCATCGTCATATATCATGGACGAGCTTCTGTTCGCTGACGATGTACTGGACAGACACAAATACTACGATGAGATCATCGACACACTCATCGAGTACGGCGCTGCTGAGGTGTTCATCACAGACCTCACAGAGACCATCGCCAACCTCACAGTCGACAGGCTCCACATCATCGGAGATATCTTCGACAGAGGTGCAAAATCCCATGTTATCATGGACTACCTTATGTCCAACCGCGGCGTGGACATCCAGTGGGGCAACCACGATGTCCTGTGGATGGGAGCAGCGTGCGGCAACAGAGCGTGCATCGCTACCATCATCCGTATCAACGTAAGGTATAACAATTTTGATATGCTCGAGGTAGGCTACGGCTTCAATCTGAGGCCGCTGGCATCTCTCGCCGAGAAGATCTACGGAGACGATCCGTGCGAGTACTTCAGGCCTAATCTGCTCGAGCAGAACAAGTATGACCCTATCCCGCCTGAACTGGCAGCCAAGATGCACAAGATGATCTCGATCATCCAGTTCAAGATAGAGGGACAGGAGATACTCAAACATCCTGAGTACAAGCTCGACAAGAGAAACCTCCTCCTGAACATCGACTTCGACAAGGGAACAGTCAACATCGAGGGCAGGGAATATCCGATGAGGGACATGAATCTCCCTACAGTTGATCCTGCAGATCCTCTGAAGCTGACTCCGGAGGAAGAAGAGGTTATGGTAGCTCTCGAGTCCTCGATCATAAATTCCGAGAAGCTCCAGAAGCACATCAACTATATGTTCGAGGTCGGCGGCCTCTACAAGGTCATGAACAACAACCTTCTCTATCACGGCTGCATGCAGCTCAACGAGAACGGCACATTCAAGACTGTGCAGATAGACGGAGGCAGATACAGAGGCGCCGCATACATCCAGAAGCTGGATGAGATGATCAGAGCCGCGAGGTTCAGCCCTGAGAAGGACAGACCTGAAGAGGCAGCCATCATGTGGTTCCTGTGGCTCTCCGAGGATTCACCTCTGTTCGGCAAGGACAAGATGACGACCTTCGAGAGATACTTTGTCGAAGACAAGGCAACTCACAAGGAGAACAAGGTCCCTTACTACAAGCATATGGACAGCGAGGAGATGGCTGACAAGATCCTCAAGGACTTCGGCATCAATCCTAAGATCGGAAGGATCCTGAACGGACATGTGCCTGTCAAGCAGAGCAAGGGTGAGAGCCCGATCAAGGCGAACGGCAAGATGTTCGTAATCGACGGCGGCATCTCCAAGGCTTACCACAAGACAACAGGCATAGCAGGATATACTGCTATCATGACATCCAAGCACATGTACCTCGCAGAGCATCAGCCGTATGAGCCGCTCCGTGAGGACGGAACGCAGGTATTCCACAGACCTGTCATGCACCTTGTCGACTCAGTCACAGAGAGGATCCTGATCAGAGACACAGATACCGGAGAAGAACTGCGTGAACAGATCAGAAACCTTGAGGCGCTTTTCGATGCATACAAGAGCGGTCTCATCAAGGAGAATTACTGATTAATAATACATACAGAAAGGCGGTAAGATATGTTAGCCAAAATACTCGGAGCCGTACTGGTGGCGCTCTGCCTGTGGTACATACTCCTTCTGTACAAGAACAACAGAAACAGGCTGTAATAACAGCAAAGAAATCTACTGATAGGAAAAGGGTGGACATCAATGTACATGGACAACAACCTTATGGCAATTGCCATAATCCCGGGTCTTCTGATCCTGGCATATGTATACGGAAAAGACAAGGTTGAAAAAGAGCCGATCAGCATGATAATGAAGATCGTGTTCATGGGTGCGGCATCATGCCTTGTTGCAGGAGCTGCAGAAGGAGCTCTTCAGTCGGTGCTGCCGCAGTATGAGCGCGGAACGATCCAGTTTGCACTTCAGACATCGTTCTGTCTGGCGGCATTATGTGAGGAGACGGTAAAATATCTTGCTCTCAGGATAGGGTCCTGGAGGAGCCCGTACTTCAACTACAGATTCGACGGAATCGTTTACGGTGTTTCTTCGGCCGTAGGTTTTGCTGTATTTGAGAACATCCAGTACGTGGCTATGTACGGGATCGCTACAGCTATCTCAAGAGCATTCCTGGCAGTTCCGCTGCATGCTTTCTGCGGAGTGTTCATGGGAGTGTTCTACTCATATTCCAAGAAGGCAGCCATCGTCGGAGAGAGAGGCATTTCTGCGGCATGCACAATGCTCGCACTGATCGTTCCGATGATCATACACGGCGTTTATGATACCTGTGCATTCATGGGAACAGAGGCGTTCACATATATGCTGCTGGGCTTTGTAGTTCTTCTGTATATTGCTGCTATACGTACGATCAGAAAGATGTCTGCAGAGGACAGAGAAGCCGGATTCTATCCGGAAGCACGCGTCATCGAATACGATACTACACTTACGGAGTAGCCTGAACCGGCTGATTCCGGAAAGATTCTGTATCACGCAGCTATAGGGGACAGACTATGAACAAGAATTATATCAGCGAAAAACTGAGCGATGAACTGCTCTATCTTTTCAATACAGGCAAGCTCTATCACGCATACAGGACATTCGGCGCGCATCTTATTGACGGCGGCGGAGTCCAGTTCACAGTATGGGTGCCGGGAGTGCGCAGCGTTAAGGTCACAGGAGACTTCAACGGATGGAACCCGGGCGAGGCGGACACGCTTGAGCTGCTCGGAGATACCGGCATCTACACAGGCTTCATTCAGAATGCCTCTGCCGGTGACAAGTATAAATACGACATCGAGACCGCTGCGGGAACACATCTCCTCAAGGCGGACCCGTTCGGATTCGGATCTGAGCTGAGACCGGGGACAGCATCGGTGGTCAGTGACATATCATACGAGTGGCACGATCAGGAGTGGATATCTGAAAGGGCGAAGAAGAACACCTTCACCGGTCCGATGAACATATATGAATGCCACCTCGGAGCCTGGATCAGAGAGCCGGGCAGCGAAGAGTTCTACAACTACCGAGAAGTGGCAGACAAGCTCATCCCTTACGCCAAGGAGAGGGGATACACCCATC
>CAMIWY010000148.1 GCA_946402595.1 uncultured Clostridia bacterium | reverse complement strand
TGTAATTGCAGAAATTCTCGACTGCGAAAACAGCCTTGTGAAACAATTTGGCCACGGGCAGTTGTTGCAAAATTAAATCTTTATACCAAATAAAGCAGTCGAGAAAACTGGACTTTGTGCATATTTCGTATGTGGTATAATTACACTATAGAAAGGAAATACTATATGGGATATCAGTCTGAAGCCGAGCTGGAAAATCAGCTCATAAAACAATTAGTATCTCAGGATTATTCAGAAGTACAGGTAGATAGCTATGATGCACTTCTGGATAACTTCAGAATCCAGTTCAGCGAGTTCAATAAAGACAAACTGAACGGGAAGCAATTATCTGATAAAGAATGGGACCGCCTTCTGAACTACATGTTAGGAAGGACGGTTTTTGAGTCCGCAAAAGTTCTCAGAGATAAATACGTCCTTGAGCGTGATGATGGAAGCAAGGTGTATGTGTCTTTCATAGATGAAGACCACACGAAGAACATCTGGCAGGTCACACATCAGACTACCGTAACAGGCAAGTATACCAACAGGTATGATGTCACGATTCTCTGTAACGGGCTTCCTCTTATCCAGATCGAACTCAAGAGAAGAGGCATGGACCTGAGGCAGGCAATCAATCAGATCATGAGGTATAAGAAACACTCATACATCGGCCTTTATAGGTATATCCAGTGCTTTGTCGTGTCCAACGGTGTAGACACGAAGTACTTTGCCAATACCGACAAGGACATCATGTACAGCCTCACTTTCTACTGGACTGATGAGAACAATGTCAGGATCACAAATCTGAAAGAATTCTCAACTGCTTTTCTTGCAAGAGATCACATCACAAGGATGCTGATCCGCTATACCGTTCTCAACGATGTAGAGAAGGCCATCATGATCATGAGGCCGTATCAGGTATATGCAGCAAGCAAACTCATCGACAGAGCGAGATTCTCAGATAAGAATGCTTACATCTGGCATACGACAGGTTCCGGTAAGACACTGACCTCATTCAAGACAGCGCAGATCCTTTCGCAGGACCCGCGTATCAAGAAGGTCATCTTCCTTGTCGACAGAAAGGACCTCGACTCCCAGACGATGGAGGAGTTCAACAAGTTCGAGCAGGGTTCCGTTGATGTCACTGATAACACAAGCGTCCTCGTAAAGCAGATGCGGAAGAAGGACGTTCATCTGATCGTAACGACGATCCAGAAGATGTCTAATGCGGTCAAGAACCCGAGATACGCATCTGTGATGGATGCATACAAAGACGAAAAGGTCGTATTCATCATAGATGAATGCCACCGCAGTCAGTTCGGTGATATGCATCTCGATATAGTAAGGCACTTCAATAAGGCTCAGTTCTTTGGATTTACCGGAACGCCAAGATTCGAGGTGAACGGCAAAGTCGAAGGGCATGTAGTCAAGACGACAAAATCGCTCTTTGGAGATTGTTTGCATACTTATCTCATAAAGGATGCGATTTTCGATAACAACGTTCTTGGATTCCATGTAGAGTACATCAAGACGGTCGAAGGTGACTACGATTTCAACGACAGGCAGATGGTAGAGGGCATCAATACTGATGAGATAATGGCCTCTGATGAGCGTATGACTCTAATCGCAAATCACATCATTGCCAACCATAAGTCAAAGACCAGAAATCGCCAGTATACGGCAATATTCACAGTCTGGAGCATCCCTGCACTAATCAAGTACTACGACATCTTCAAGAGCATCGACCATGATCTGAATATCGCAGGAATATATACATACGGCGCCAATGAAGATGGTGAAGGTAAAGCAGAACACTCGAGAGACAGCTTAGAACGCATTATAAAGGACTATAACAAACTGTATGATACAAACTTCTCGACAGACACTTACGAGGCTTACAGGAAAGATATTTCGGACAGAGTCAAGGGAAAGAAGACAAAACAGCTGGATATCCTCCTTGTAGTCAATCAGTTCCTGACGGGGTTCGATAGTAAGCCACTCGATGTTCTGTATGTAGACAAGAAGCTTGAGTACCACGATCTGCTGCAGGCATTCTCAAGGACCAACAGGGTCGAGAAAGAGACAAAGCCGTTTGGCATAGTCGTATGCTACAGGAATCTTAAGAGGCAGACAGATGAAGCGCTGTGCTTGTTCTCACAGACTCAGGATACGGATGGAATACTCACACCATCATTTGATGAGTTTGTCTCCAAGTTCAATGAGTTTGTCGTGAAGCTCAGAGAGATCGCCCCGACACCGGCAGCTATCGATACGATGCAGAGCGAAGATGACCAGAAGCTCTTCGTAGAGACATTCAAGGCCCTTGCAAGGATTCTGACATCGCTTCAGACATTCGTAGAGTTCCCATACGAGAGGGACAAACTCGATATGACTGAGCAGGAATATGAGGATTATAAGAGCAAGTACTATTCGCTCTACCGCAGAGTAGTTGATACAAGGGATAAGGTTTCCGTTCTTGATGATGTAGACTTCTGTATCGAACTCATCGAGTCCGACCGCATCAACGTCGCTTATATCATGAACCTAATCAGGAGCATTGACATAAACGACATCAACAAGAGAAAGAAGCAGATTGACTTCATCAGAGAAGAAATCGAAAGATCCAATAATAACGAACTTTACAAGAAAATCGACCTCATCCAGGCATTCCTCGACATGCTCGAAGATGGTCTGGAAGGCAATGACATCGATGAGATGTATGAGGAATACGAAGCAAAGGCCCGTGAGAAGGATATCACTGAATTCGTCGAAGAGACCGGCGTAGACAGGGATATGCTTACAGGCTACATCTCAGAGTACGAGTTCTCTTATATCATCGATGAGGGAGATATCCGCGACAGCATCACGGAACCGATGGGACTTCTGAAGAAGAAGAGTCTTGTCAGAAAAATCGTAGACTTTATAAAGAGCTTCGTTGAGAAGTATCAGTAAGGAGAAATAATGGCAAACGATATCATGAAACACCAGCAGGAGCTGGAATCTAAACTGTGGGAAATGGCTAATACGCTCCGTGGAACTATGGAAGCGTATGAGTTCAAGAACTACATCCTCGGGATGATCTTCTACTACTATCTTTCTAAGAGGGAAGAAGACTATATGGAGAACCTTCTGAAGGATGACGGGCTCACATTCAAGGAAGCATGGGCTGATGAGGAATACAAAGAGGCCGTAATAGAGGAGACTCTCCGTGATCTCGGATACATCATTGAGCCGAAGTATCTGTTCTCAGAGATGATCAAGCGTGTAGAGAACGGCAACTTCGATGTCGAATATCTTCAGGCTGCAATTAACAGCGTAATGGAATCCACGATGGGAACAGACTCACAGGATGATTTTGAGGGCCTGTTCGATGACATGCAGCTCGATTCAACCAAACTTGGACGCACTGTCAAGGATAGATCACTCGTTATGTCCAGAATCATAGCAACTCTTGCTGATATCACACTTAACGTAGATGAAACAAAGATAGACATCCTCGGCAATGCATACGAATACCTCATTGGTCAGTTCGCTGCCAATGCCGGTAAGAAAGCCGGTGAGTTTTACACTCCATCAGGCCCGGCGGAACTTTTGGCGATGCTTGCGACAGACGGCCTTACGGATGTACAGGACGCGTGCGATCCATGTGCCGGTTCAGGATCTTTGCTCCTCAGGGTAGGTAATCATGCGAATGTGCGTCGCTACTGGGGGCAGGAGCTCACAAGCCAGACATACAACCTGTGCAGGATGAACCTCATCCTCAGAGGCATCAAGTACCAGAACTTCCAGATATTCAATGGAGACACTCTTGCTGATGACAGCTTTAAGGATAGAAAGTTCAGAGTGCAAGTTGCAAATCCTCCTTATTCGGCACATATTCAGAAGCCTGAACTGATGCCGGATGACCCGAGATTCAACACCTACGGTAAATATGCGCCTAAGTCAAAAGCTGACTTCGCATTCCTCCAGCACATGGTATATCACATGGATGATGACGGCAGGATCGCAGTTCTGCTGCCTCACGGAGTGCTCTTCAGAGGTGGTGCTGAGGAAACGATCAGAAGATACATGATCGAGAAGCTGAATGTTATCGATGCGATTATCGGACTTCCGGCAAACCTGTTCTATGGTACGAATATCCCTGTTTCGATCATAGTTTGCAGAAAGAACCGCAATGGAAACAGTGGCGATATTCTTTTCATTGATTCTTCAAAGAATTTCAAACCGGGCAAGAATCAGAACTACCTTGAGGAAGAACATATTCAGAAAATATTGAAGGCGTATCAGGCTCGTGAGGACGTAGAAAAGTTTTCTCATGTTGCATCTATGGAAGAGATTGCAGAGAATGGCTTCAATCTCAACATCCCGAGGTATGTGGACACTTCAGATGACGTACCTGAAATAGACCTTGATGAAGTAAAAACTGATCTTCAGAACATTGACGCAGAGATAGCGAATGTATCGGAAACTCTTAGAAAATCATTCTCTGAACTTGGTCTAGAGTTCCCATTTTAAGGAGGAAGCAGATGGAAAAGGAAAAAAAGAGGGTTCCAAAACTCCGCTTCCCGGAATTCACTAGTGATTGGGAACAGCGTAAGTTTTCTGAACTGGCTGAATTACGAAGAGGTTTAACTTATAAGCCATCAGACATTTGCGAGGATGGCATTAGAGTACTCCGTTCTTCCAATATCAACGAAGATAGTTTTGTGATGGGTGCAGATGATGTTTTTGTAAAAAAGGAAGCCATCAATATTCCATATGCACAATCAGGAGACATATTAATTACATCGGCGAACGGGTCGTCTCGCCTTGTTGGAAAGCATACTATAATCAACGGTATTACTGATAATTCAACGGTTCACGGTGGGTTTAT
>CAMIWY010000147.1 GCA_946402595.1 uncultured Clostridia bacterium | reverse complement strand
TGCATATGCTACTGGACCATCTTCAATGAAGGGTGGGGGCAGTTCAGTGCAGACGCTGCGTATGAAAGGCTCAGAGAGGCTGACAGCAGCAGATTCATTGACAGTACTTCAGGATGGTTCCATCAGAGCAAAAGTGATGTTGACAGCTATCATGTGTATTTCAAGCCGGTAGACCTTACAGCGGGAGACAGACCGCTGGTTCTCTCGGAATTCGGGGGCTATGCATGCAAGCTGCCTGACCACTGCTGGGACAGAGATAAGACTTACGGATATAAAAAATGTGAGAACGAGGCAGCACTGCTTCGTGACATGAGTAAATTATATGAAAAGGAGATACTTCCAATGATTGACAAGGGCCTGTGTGCTGCGATCTATACGCAGCTTTCAGATGTTGAAGAGGAGACCAATGGTATCCTGACCTACGACAGAGAGATTCTCAAGTTCAGATCATATATAGGAACGGGAAGAATAGAGGTGCTCGGAAACCACACCGACCATCAGGGCGGAAAGGTAATGGTCATGCCGACACCTTACCAGATCAAGGCTTACGTAGCCGAAAACCACAGTGATGTGATCAGGATCATCTCTGAGGGATATAAGCCGTTTGAGGTAAGCATCACAGATACAAACGATTATAAGAGCGGCACAACCGCAGCTCTCGTTACAGGCATCCTCGCCGGATTCGCCGACCTCTTCGGACAGTTCGACGGAAGCGGGAACGGTTTTGACGCATACATCAAGAGTGAGGTAGCAGTAGGCAGCGGCCTCAGCTCCTCTGCAGCTTTTGAAATACTTGTATGCCGTATCATCAACGACAGATATTACGGCGGCAAAGCGGATGCTGTACAGCTCGCCAAGATCGCGATGTTTGCCGAGAGGGAATTTTTCGGCAAGCCGTGCGGAATGATGGACCAGCTGGCGATCAGCCTCGGCAAGCTCGCAATGATCGACTTCAACGGCCGTGAGCCTGAGATCGAGCTCCTTGACTATGATTTCAGCAAGTCAGGTTATGAGATCCAGATCGTCACAACAGAATCGGATCATGCAGGCCTTGACGCCGAATACGCTTCGGTTCCTGATGACATGTTTAAGGTTGCTGCGGCACTCGGCGTCGGAAGACTCGGAGACATCAACGAGGAGCAGTTCAGAAGGGCAATGCCGCTTCTTGAGGAGAAGGTAAGAAAGGGCAAGCTCACACAGCTTCAGGTAGACCGTGCAAGACACTTCTATGATGAGAATGAGAGAGTACTGGCTGCATCAGTTGCACTCAAGACAGGAAACATAGAGAGATTCCTCGACTGCATCAACGGATCGGGCCTCAGCTCTGAAAACCTCCTGCGCAATGTAGTTCCGCCGGGGGTCAAGGAGAACGGACTCTCAAGAGCTCTGAAGGAGTACCGTGCAAAGCCGGATACAGCTGCTGTAAGGCTGATCGGCGGAGGATTCGGAGGAAGTATCTTAGTCTTCCGTAAAAAGTAAACAGTGATATCAAAGAGCGCACAGCTTACATATCTCACGTCCTCGAAGAGCGCACGCACGTGATGCTTTTCTGCGGAATATTCGATATGCAAGCTGTGCGCTCTTACGATAATGCACAATACTTTTTACACAAGATTTGCAAACAACGGAAAAAGCGGCGGAAACGCCGCTTTTTCTGTATGTGCTGTATTACAGTACTCTTGTCTTGATGATGCAGTCGCAGCTGAATGGTTCTGCTGATTCCTTGACATCAACGATGAAGTAACCGAACTCACCGTTTCTGACCTTAGCGCCTGCGATAGCAGCGAGGTTGTCGCCGTAGAATTCCTTCATCTTTGCTTCAACTTCTTCAGCTGTCTTGTCGTTCTTCAGTACGAAGCAATGTCTCTCTGCTCCGCTCTTCTCAAGAGTAACTCTAGGGAAGTTTACTGAATTTACGATGTTTCCGTTCTCAAGGTAATCCATGAGTTCGTCTACTGCCATCTCAGCGCAGTTCTCTTCAGCCTCAGCTGTGGATGCTCCGAGGTGAGGTGTGGCAACGATACCCTTCTTGCCGATGTATTCAGGCTCGAGAAGGTCTGTCATGTACTTTCTCATCTTGCCGGATTCAAGAGCCTCAACAATGTCGTCTACTACTACGAGGTCAGGTCTTGCATAGTTCATGAAGATGACTCCGTCCTTCATCTTGGCGATGAGGTCCTTGTTTATCATTCCCTTGGTTGTCGGGAGTGATGGAACGTGGATGGAGATGAAGTCGCACATAGGAACCATTTCCTCTACGCTGTCGCAGAGCTTGACGTCTGCAGTCAGGCATGGATGCGGTTTGAATGCTTCATAACCTACAACGTTCATTCCGAGTGCTTCAGCAGCGTTGGCGATCTTGGCACCGATAGCTCCGAGTCCGATGATACCTAAGGTCTTTCCTGCGATCTCAGTTCCTGCGAACTGCTTCTTGCCTTTTTCTACGTTGGCAGCTACATCGCCTTCGAGTGTCTGGCCCCAGGTGATACCCTCATACATGTTGCGGGCGCCCATGATCATTCCGGCAATAGCGAGCTCCTTAACTGCATTGGAGTTTGCTCCAGGTGTATTGAATACAACGATTCCCTGCTCAGCACATCTGTCAAGAGGAATGTTGTTGACTCCTGCACCGGCTCTTCCGATTGCAAGAAGATTGTCGGAGAAATCCATCTCGTGCATCTTGAAAGATCTGACGATGATTCCGTTTGCCTTGTCTACATCCTCGGTAAGCTCATAATTGTCTGTGAGTCTGCAGAGGCCCTTAGGGGAAATGTTGTTAAGAGTACCGATATAAAACTTGTCCATAACGATTACGTCCTCCGTTTTGAAAATGATAAAGTTTAAGGGTTATTGTCCGGATAGTCCGCATTCCGTCCGGTGCTGTCCCGGGCACAACAAAAGAATTGCGGATTTTCGCAAGTCACATTATATCACTTAAGAAATGAGCCTTTCAACAATTGATAAAAGAGTGGCGTTGAAGTATAATTTATCTGGCATAAATGGTTCTGATGGTCAAAGAGCCGTTTTGCACGCACAAAACAATTAACCCTATTAATTCAAACGGAGGTACAGACCAATGGCTGATGATTATCGCGTATATAATTTCTCCGCAGGTCCATCCACACTTCCTGTAGAAGTACTGAAGAAGTGTGCTGATGAAATGCTCAACTATGAAGGAACAGGCGAGTCCGTAATGGAGATGAGCCACAGATCCCCTGAGTTCCAGAAGATCATAGATGATGCGGAGGCTAATCTGCGCAAACTTATGAATATTCCTGATGACTACTATGTGCTCTTCCTTCAGGGCGGCGGCACACTGCAGTTCTCAATGGTTCCTATCAACCTGATGACAGGAACAGGCAAAGCTGACTACATCGTAGCAGGTCAGTGGGGCAAGAAGGCTTATGAAGAAGCCCGCAAGTTCGGTGATGCAAGATGCGTTGCTTCATCCGAAGAAGACAAGTACTCATACATTCCTAAGGTAACCAAGGAAGACATCAGAGATGATGTTGACTACGTATACATCTGCTACAACAACACCGTATTCGGAACTCACTACAATGAGCTTCCTGACTTTGGTGATCACGTACTCGTAGCTGACATGTCATCCTGCATCCTCTCAGAGGAAGTAGATGTCAGCAAGTTCGGTCTTATCTATGCCGGAGCACAGAAGAACGTAGCTCCTGCAGGAATGACCATCGTAATCGTAAGAAAGGACCTTGTAGGACACGCTCCTGCTAACACTCCTATTTATCTCGACTACAAGACACACGCTGACAAGGGATCAATGTACAATACTCCTCCTTGCTACACAATCTATGTTGCAGGCGAAGTATTCAAGTATCTCCTTGCTAACGGCGGCGTAGCTGCTATGCATGAGAAGGACGTCCGCAAGGCTCAGAAGCTTTATGACTGCCTTGATGAGTCCGATTTCTTCCACGGCACAGTTGCTAAGGAAGACAGATCCCTCATGAACGTTACATTCGTAACTCCGAGTGCTGACCTCGACAAGGAATTTGTTGCAGGCGCTAAGGAGAGAGGAATGATCAACCTCAAGGGACACAGAATCGTAGGCGGATGCAGAGCTTCCATCTACAATGCTATGCCTGAGGAAGGCGTAGATGCACTTGTTGCTTACATGAAGGAATTCGAAGCTGCACACAAGTAATCACTAACTGAAAAGAACTCTATCTGACTCACGGAGCAATTAGGAATTGTCACATAACAACGAAAAATTGAGAATAAGAGTTAAGAGAGTAATGGTGGCCATCATGTCAGTGCTTTTGGTGCTGACACTGGTGACCACCATCAGTTTTGACGTTGCCTTAAACGCCGCATTCGCAGTAGGTGAGGAAGAAGCAGCGGCAGAGACTGCAGCACCTGCAGAGGGAGAAGCTGCAGCGGCAGGAGAAGAAGCGGCAGAAGCAGCACCTGCAGAAGGAGAAGCTGCAGCAGCAGGAGATGCGGCGGCAACGGGAGAAGCCGCTGATGAAGAGCAGGCGGATGAGGAGGAACCACTTTCCAGCGATCCGCTTGATACAGGGCTCAGAAGAAAGACAGAGGCTCCTGAGATCACGGCAAGCTCCGCGATCGTAATGTCAGGATCGACAAGTGAAGTTGTCTATGAAAAGCATTCTGAGCGCAAAATGTCACCGGGCAAGATCACAATGCTCATGAACGCAATGGTCGTCATTGACAACATGTATAATGACGCGGAATTATCCAATACCGTGGACATTACAGAAGATCTGATGCAGTTCGGTGATACGTTTAAAGTCGGGGAGAGTGTCTCGGTAGGAGACCTCCTTCAGGCGATGCTGGTCGGAGGTTCGAACCAGGCTGCTGAAGCGCTTGC
>CAMIWY010000146.1 GCA_946402595.1 uncultured Clostridia bacterium | reverse complement strand
TCAGCATTTTCCTCTATGAGAAAACCGTTCCTGCCGTCGGTGATGCCCTCAGATGCACAGCTGCCGGCTATGATGACCGAAGCAGTATCGCTGGCTGCGGCTTCCCGTACTACAAGTCCGTTGGTATCAAAGGTGGAAGGGAAGAGGAACAGATCTGCACGCGAATACCATGCCCTCAGAAGGTCACGTGCCGAGATGGCTCCTGTAAAGAAGACTTTACATCCGAGACCGAGCTTCTGCGTGTATTCTTTCACTTCCGCTTCATCGCCGCCGGCACCGACGAATACCATGCGGAAATCGATGCCATGCGAATCAAGCTGAGAGAGCGCATCAAGAATGATGCGGAGCCCTTTGTACCACATCAGTCTGCCGATAAAGAGGTAACACGGAACATCTTCAGGGAGGTCATATCCGGCTGTGGCTTCAGCGATGAGCTCTTCAGACACACGTTCATGCGGCAGATCAACGCCGTTAGGCATGACGATGTATTCGCCTTCATAGCCGATGGATCTGAGGTTCTCTCCGGCTCCGTGACTTACGGTCCATACCTCATTGCATGCGTTCACATTATGCAGCAGAGCCTGAAGAGCGCCTTCCTGAAGCGCTTTGCTCTTGATCGCATTTGCGATGTCGATGTCATACTTGGTGTGCCATGTCAGTACGAGTGGAAGGTCCATGGATTCATGCAGCTGTCTGGCGAGCAGTGCGGACATCATCGGACAGTGGATGTGCAGAAGCTCAGCATTCTCTTCCTTAAGCCTGTATGCCGCCTCAGGTGAGAACGGATATCCCGTGACATATCCCACTAGCTTACGGGTATCGATGCTCGGATATCTTATGACAGGGAAGTCATATATGCTGTCATCAGAGCCCGGAACCTCAGGTGTTACGACTATTGCGTGCCCGTGGTTCTGCTCTATACAGCGCCCGTAGTTGACTACGGCGTTGGTGACTCCGTCTATCACAGGCGTGAATGAATCATTGAGAAGTGCTATCGTATGTCTGCTCATAATTGTCCTCGCAATTATTGAAAACTTTTAACTGCCTGTTAAGGAGAGTTAACACTGTTTAACAAAAAGTATTTGAATAAACATTCTGTATTAATTATACTCATTAGTTGTTATAAGAGCCAAAATTATATTTAGTACACAGTCAGGAATCAGCCGCGGACTGCGGCAGAAAAAAGAAGAATCATGAACATAGATCGCGAAAAAGTAATAGTAAGAACAAGTATAGTCGGCATAGTAGTCAACATCCTGCTTGCCGCATTCAAGGCGATAGTCGGACTGGCATCGCATTCCATCGCTGTAGTGCTGGATGCTGTAAACAATCTGTCTGATGCGCTGTCGTCAGTCATAACCATTCTCGGGGCCAAGCTTGCAGGCAGGAAGCCTGACAAAAAGCATCCGCTCGGGCACGGCAGGATAGAGTATATAAGTGCAATGATAGTATCGGCGATCGTACTGTATGCCGGTATCACTTCACTTGTGGAGTCGGTCAAGAAGATCATCCATCCGGATGAAGTTTCATATTCGACAGTATCTCTGGTGATTATTGCGGTTGCAGTCGTCGCCAAGATACTACTTGGGAGATATGTCAAGGCAAAAGGGCAGGAGGTAGGCTCGGGAGCTCTTGTGGCATCAGGAACGGACGCGATGTCCGATGCGGTCCTTTCTTTTGCCGTACTCGTGACAGCTCTCATTTTCACATTCACCGGAGTCTCCCTTGAAGCTTATGTTGGCGTCGTTATTTCGATATTCATCATCAAAGCCGGTATCGAGATGATCAGCGATACAGTCAGCGACATACTCGGCAGAAGGGCAGATGAAGAGCTGAGCAGGACAATCAAGAAGATGCTCGTTGATGAGCCTGAGATCTTCGGAGCTTACGACCTCTTCCTCCACAACTACGGCCCTGACAAGTTCTACGGGTCTGTGCATATTGAGCTGCCTGATACCATGACGGTAAGAGATGTTGATGTCATCACCAGAAGGGTGCAGGCAAAGATATACAAGGAGACGGGTGTCATCATGACAGGCGTCGGAGTGTACTCTCACAATACTACGGATAACGAGGCATCAGAGATCAGGAACAAAGTTCAGAAGATAGTCCTTGATCACGACTGGGCGCTTCAGATGCATGGCTTCTACCTTGATCAGGAGGAGAAGGACATGAGATTCGATGTGGTCATGAGTTTTGACATCGACCACCATGAAGGCCTTGAGATACTCTACAAGGAAGTCTGCGAAGCATTCCCTGGATATAAGATCACTATCGCTCCGGATATCGATATAACGGACTGATGACCTGAGCCGGAAAATCAGCTAACATTTTCTCATGGAAAAATACACTCTGAGACCGGTCGCTCACATCCGGTCGGACTACAACGAAAAATTCGGCATCCCCAGGCAGCCGGGGCTGGTCAGCCTCGAGCAGGCGGTCGTTATAGATCCTGAGTTCAGAAACGCCGATGCCCTGAGAGGCCTTGAGGATTTTACCCACATCTGGCTCATATGGGGGTTCAGTGCTAACGAGGTGGACATGGAAGCGGACACTGTGAAGTGGTCGCCGACTGTAAGACCGCCGAGGCTTGGCGGCAAAATCAGAAAGGGCGTATGGGCGACAAGATCTCCGTACCGTCCCAATTCACTTGGCATGTCATGCGTCAGGCTCGTGCGCATCGAGCACGGCGGCAGACCTGTGAGCAGTACGGAAGGGATCGGAGAGACACAGGAAGAGCTGGCAATAATAGTATCCGGTGCGGATATGATGAACGGTACACCTGTGTATGACATCAAGCCGTACATCCCGTATTCGGACTGCCATCCCGAAGCCGGAGGAGGCTTTACCGATACAGCTGAGTTCAGCAGGCTCAGCGTCGAATTCCCGGAAGACCTGCTTGCGATTATTGACGCAGACAAGAGGGAAGGACTAATAAGCGTTCTCGAGTCCGATCCCCGCGGAGCATATGAAAAACAGCCCGGATATACATACGGGATGTCATTCGGGAAGTGGGATATAAAATTCACGGTCGACGGTGATACCCTTAAAGTGACCGGTGTGATCGTTATCAGATGACAAAGATGACAGAGAGAACCATCCCCGTGTCATCATGAATGGATAGTTATGGAAAAAAGAAGATGTGTGATTATCGGCGGGGCAGACATTAAGGAATATGACCGCATCCGCTCATATCTCAGAGAAGATGATTTTGTAATATACTGTGACAGCGGTCTCAGACATACAGAGGGGCTTGGCATAAAGCCTTCTCTTATAGTAGGGGACTTTGACTCATATGAGAATCCGCACGCGGATACAGAGACCATCGTGCTGCCGGTCGTCAAGGATGACACAGACACTGTATATGCGGCAAAAGAAGGCGTGAGAAGAGGGTTCAGGGACTTCCTGATGCTCGGCGTTTTCGGAGGCAGGATGGATCACACACTTGCGAACGTGTATGAGATGTTCGATCTTGAATCGAAGGGCTGCACAGTCCATGCGGCGGATGACTATTCCGAGTTTACAGTCATATCTGAGGGCGGAACTGCCCGCGTCAGCGACAGATACCCGTTTTTCTCTCTTCTGAACATGACCGGTACGGCAAGAGGAATATCTATCAGAGGCGCAAAGTATACGCTCGACGGTGCTGAGATCACAAGCGGCTACCAGTATGCTGTGAGCAATGAGGTGCTGCCGGGGCAGATGGCAGAGATAACCGTAAAAGAGGGAAGACTTCTTCTTATAATGGACCTGTGAAGACAATGATATTACAGAGAACTGTCTCTGTTGTCATCATTTGAAAGAAAAAAGAGATGAGGGGCTCAACGTTCGGATTTTTTGAGCTGCTCCGGATGTATTTTTTGTGTGAAAAAAAGATTCACACTCTGCTGCCTTGACATCATTATCGATTCTTGTTAACATATGGCGATTTGAGATTAAAGGAGATATTTGATGGACAAAATGAAGACTTCGAGAATCGAATTCAGCCCGACTGTAGACATAAGCTTGCTCCGAAAGGCGGGTGTCGATTTATCTTCTCAATACACTATTATTCCCGGTTTTTGCGACGTGCATGTGCACTTCAGAGAACCGGGTTTTTCTTATAAGGAGACAATAAAGACAGGCGCTGAGGCTGCAGCGCACGGGGGCTACACTGCTGTATGCACGATGCCTAACCTGAATCCGGTAGCGGATACGGAAGAGCATCTGGACGAGCAGCTTGCGATCATCGAAAAGGATGCGTGCATCCATGTATATCCTTATGCGGCCATCACGATGGGTCAGAAGGGCGAAGAGCTCGCTGACCTTGAGAGCATGGCGGACAAGTGCATAGCCTTCTCTGACGACGGTCACGGTGTCCAGTCTGATGACATGATGAGAGAGGCGATGCTCAGGGCGAAGTCGCTGGGCAAAATGATCGTAGCCCACTGCGAGGTGAACGACCTTCTGAAGGGCGGTTACATCCATGACGGAAAGTATGCCGCAGAGCACGGCCACAGGGGCATCTGCTCTGAGTCCGAATGGGGACAGATAGCAAGAGACCTGGAGCTGGCTAAGGAGACAGGCTGCGCCTACCATGTGTGCCACATCTCGACAAAGGAGAGCGTGGACATAATAAGAAAGGCCAAGGCTGAAGGTGTGGATGTCACATGCGAGACAGCACCGCACTATCTCCTCCTGGATGACAGCATGCTCGAAGAGGACGGAAAGTGGAAAATGAATCCGCCTCTCAGGGATGCATCGGACAGAGAGGCACTCATAGAGGGCATCATCGACGGCACGATAGACTGCATCGCGACAGACCACGCGCCGCACTCGGCTGAAGAGAAATCCCGCGGGCTTGAGAAGTCTGCTTTCGGAATAGTAGGGATAGAGACAGCGTT
>CAMIWY010000145.1 GCA_946402595.1 uncultured Clostridia bacterium | reverse complement strand
ATCTTCATGCACTTCATGTCCTGTCCGCCGATGTCCAGGATGAAGCTTACTTCAGGCAGGAACTGACGGGCAGCCTTATAGTGCGCCATCGTCTCTATTTCACCGCCGTCGATCCTGAATGCGGCTTTGACCAGTCCTTCGCCGTATCCGGTCACGACTGATCTGCCGATATATGCATCCTCAGGAAGCTTTGAATATACTTCCTTCAGAACGTTCTTGACAACGTGAAGAGGATCGCCCTCATTGTTCTGATAGTGCTCATATATGAGCTTCTTATCTGAACTGATGACTGCAGCCTTGGTCGTGGTCGAACCTGCATCAATTCCAAGAAATACAGGCCCGCTGACAGAGGTGATGTACCCTCTTTCTATCTTTGCAGAAGCGTGCCTTTTCCTGAATGCTTTCAGGTCTTCTTCAGATTCAAACAGTGGCTGCAGATACTTGGTATCTGAAACATCTTCAGGGTCAGCATTTCTGAGCTTGTAAATGAGTGAAGACAGTTTCACTGCAGGCTCCCTGTCCGCGAGCATGGCAGCTCCGAGAGCTACGAAGAATTTTGCGTTATCCGGGAAAATGATATTCTCCGGCTTGAGATTCAGAGTCTCGATGAATCTCTTTCTCAGTTCGGAAAGATATTCAAGCGGACCTCCGAGAAATGCAACATTGCCCCTGATCGGATGCCCGCAGGCAAGTCCGGATATCATCTGATTCACAACAGCCTGGAAGATGGATGCAGCTATGTCTGCGGTCTTGGCGCCGTCATTGATCAGAGGCTGGATGTCGGTCTTGGCAAAAACTCCGCATCGGGATGCAATAGGATAAATGATCGAATAATCCTTTGCAGCTTCATTCAGGCCACCGGCATCAGTGTTGAGAAGCACCGCCATCTGGTCAATAAAAGCGCCTGTGCCCCCGGCACAGGTACCGTTCATGCGCTGCTCTACAGAACTTCCGTAGAATGTTATCTTGGCATCCTCTCCCCCGAGCTCAATAGCAACATCTGTCTGCGGTATTAACTTCTCTACAGCATTGCTGCACGCAATAACTTCCTGCTCGAATTTGATCCCAAAAAGGTCAGCAAGAGACAGTCCGCCCGAACCTGTAATTACAGCCTTGAGGTCCAGATCGCCCTTCTCCTCCTTAAGCTGTTCAAGAAGCTCTCCGGCTTTCTCGAAAACGTTGGACATGTGTCTCTCATATTTAGAATATACAATGTTTTCGTTCTCATCCAAAAGGACGAGTTTGACTGTAGTTGAGCCTACATCAATCCCGAGTCTTAGTTCCATGTTATATCCCTTTTAGTAATATATATATATAAAACCTCAGATGAAATTCTGAATGAAAGCTGCAATGGGCAGACCGTAAGCCGGGTTCTGTATTAGACGATCATCCATCTAGTACTGCAATTGCTTGCAGCATCAAGCGACTTACCTGCGGGCGGGTACGGGCCGCACCCATTAGCGCCCTGCTCAGTCTTGCTCCGGATGGGGTTTACACGGCTGCTGTGTCTCCACAGCACCGGTGAGCTCTTACCTCACCATTTCAACCTTGCCACGGCATTACCCGTTTCGGCGGAATGTTTCTGTTGCACTTTCCCTACAGTTACCTGCGGCGGACGTTATCCGTCATCCCTGCCCTGCGGAGCCCGGACTTTCCTCATGCGCTGTGCGCACGCGACCGTCTGGTCTACCCATTGATTCAATGCCTTGTTAATTATATTCGGACCTGATCTTTTTTCAATATTTTGGATGTAAATATATGGTTTAGTTATTTTTCTGATTTAAGTTCCCTGAAAAAGTTGATGATTATCAGGAATATGAAAAGTATCCCTATGTAACCCTGCGCCGGATACAGGAATTCGACCAGCTTCTTGAAACCTGTCAGTCCGAGAAGAAAACCTGCCGCAGCGCCGGCGACGATTATGTATTTCTTTACCCTGCCGTTTTTTATTCTGGTGCTGAATCCGTAATATGTGCTCGCACCCGTGGAGTAAACGGCGCCGTACAGTACGACCGCATATATCATGTTGAGCAGCGGGGATATCCTTGCTGAGAATCCGAGCATCGGAAGATCAAGCGATGACGAAAATGCCATGTCGGTGAGCAGAGCTCTGAGCAATAATATGGTAAGTCCTCCGAGGCACAGTGTTCCGAGAACAGCTCCCCTGTATGCATTTGCAGTGTCTTTTGCATTGACGGCGCAGCTGCCTGCCATGGTGATCATGCCGAGAGTATTGTACGCCATGAAGACCAGTGCTGATACAGGCCAGTTTGGTGACATCCTTCCGGGTCTGTAACCGCTGACAGCCCCGCTCTGCCCGAAGTCCATATGTATGGTGAGCAGTATCGTAGCAACGCCTATGACAAAAAGAACAGGAACAAGCAGTCTGAAAACCCCGGATACTCTCTCAAAGTCTCCGAGAACAGTTACTATACAGAGAACAGCAATCACGAGCCCGCCGAACACTTTGCTTATACCGAACTGCTGGTTCAGGAGCGAACCTCCGGCAGCAGTCATGGCGATTATCATGGTGTAATAGATGATGCCGAGGGTCCAGCCGATAACACTGTCGATATATCTGTTTTCAAACGGCGATATAAGTCTGCCGAGATCCGAAGTGTTTTTGCTTCTTGCAATATATGTAAGCATGCAGGCAAGCACGACAAAACATACAGTGCTGAAGACTGCACCGAAGTATCCCTTCTGACCGAATACTCCGAAGAACTGCCAGCATTCTCTTCCTGAAGCGAATCCCGCTCCCATTATTACGCCGATATAGAGCGAAGTTATTTCGATAAAACTGAGTTTCTTCATGATACGGAATGATACGTGTCAACAGCTGCTGATGAGGTCGATCAGGTACTGCCTGTCGCGCTTAAGCTGATCAGATAGCTCTGTGACATCCTCTCTGCTGTTTGAGAGATTGTCTATCTGTTCAGCGAGGCTGTCGATCTTCCAGGAGATACGCTTTTCTGCAAGTGCCCTGTCTGCTTCGACCAGTGCTGCAGGGTATTTCCATCTTATGTCATTTTCAGGGTAAGGTGCCTTTCTTGAAGTGAATGACGAAGGTGCGGCTGTGATTATCTCACAGACGAACTTGCCTTCAGGTGCAAGATGCTCCCCTGTAATATCCCATCCGTGCGTATACAGATAAAACCTGAGATTTCCGGAATGCTTCCTCGGCTGAAGTATCAGCTTGCTGAAGGACCTGCTTTTGTCCGGATCGGCATCCAGTATCTCAGCTATCGTAAGCCCGCCGAGTCCGCCGATGATAACATCGTCCACCTCACCGGATTCAATCGTCTCAAGCCCATTGCCTGTCCGGAATGCTGTGTCCGGCACTTCGATGCCGCAGTCTCTGAAGGTCTGTACTGCTTTGGCAAGAGAGCCTTCACTTATATCGGACATGATGACATAAGGACTTATTCCTTCTCTCATCAAAAGCATAGGGACGTATCCGTGATCCGTCCCTATGTCTGCAGCTGACTCGCCTTTATTTACCTGCTGTGCTAATTCGTATATCCTCTTGCTTAATCTCATATTACTCAAGATAATCTCTGAGCTTCTTGCTTCTGCTAGGATGTCTGAGCTTACGGAGAGCCTTGGCCTCGATCTGACGGATACGTTCTCTTGTTACGTTGAACTCCTTGCCTACTTCTTCAAGTGTGCGCGGACGGCCGTCGTCAAGACCGAATCTGAGGATGAGCACCTTCTTCTCTCTTTCTGAAAGAGTATCGAGCACTTCACGCAGCTGCTTCTGGAGCATGGAATATGCAGCAGCATCTACCGGTGAAGGAATGTCCTCATCAGGAATGAAGTCTCCGAGGTGGCTGTCTTCCTCTTCTCCGATAGGAGTTTCCAGTGAGACAGGATCCTGGCTGATTTTCTTGATCTCTCTTACCTTGTCTACGGAGATGCCCATCTCCTTGGCGATCTCTTCACTGGTCGGCTCACGTCCGTATTCCTGAAGGAGCTGTCTGGAGATCCTGATCAGCTTGTTGATAGTCTCGACCATGTGTACAGGGATTCTGATAGTCCTTGCCTGGTCGGCAATGGATCTTGTGATCGCCTGTCTGATCCACCAGGTCGCATAGGTTGAGAACTTGTAGCCCTTGGTGTAGTCGAACTTTTCAACTGCCTTGATAAGACCGAGATTTCCTTCCTGGATGAGATCAAGGAAAGAAAGACCTCTGTTGAGGTATCTTCTTGCGATACTTACTACGAGTCTGAGGTTGCTCTCACAGAGTTTCTTCTTGGCCTCCTCATCGCCCTGTTCGATCCTGATAGCGAGTTCTCTTTCCTCTTCTGCGGATAACAGAGGAACCTTGCCGATCTCCTTGAAATACATTCTGACCGGGTCATCGGTTGGAATGTTCTTGGCAGAATCAGTTACTTCGATCTCACCTGTTGCCTTGATGACAACGCCGCTCTTCTTCTCATCTTCAAGGTTACCGGTGATGTCATCGTCATCATCTAGATCCATGTCGTCAAGATCAAGAAGGTCATCATCGTCAAGATCTGCGTCGTCTTCCAGTTCGTGCGAGGAAGGCTCTCTGGTATCAACAAGGCTGATTCCCTTGCTTTCAACAATATCATACACTTCCTCAAGAAGATCCTTGTCAGGATTGGAATCTGACAGCATGATATTGATCTCACCATAGGTGATCTCGTTGCCTGTCTGCTTTGCAGATTCGATTATGGAATGCGCCAGCTCTTCAGCCTTGCTCATTTCGAATGTGTTTTCGTCTTCTGCAATTGCAGGATCATTTGCTTTTACCTTGTTTTTGTTGTTTTCAGGCATTATTTTCCTCCATTGTCTGATTTATGTTGTCTATTAGTTTATCCAAACGGATCAGTCTGCCTGCTATTTCTTCAATTTCATCCTCT
>CAMIWY010000144.1 GCA_946402595.1 uncultured Clostridia bacterium | reverse complement strand
AAAGCACCTCAGAGACGACTCTGATAGCATATGGGAATTCCTCTTCTGAAGGAAGTACAGGAACGAGTGCTCTCTCAGCGAGTGCTCCGTGTCCGATTTCTCTTCTTCCCGGTGATCTGCTCGGCTTAGCCTCGCCTGTGCAGAATCCAGGGAAGTTGTACTGGTGCATGTATCTCTTGCGTGTAACATCAGAGTCAATACCGTCAAGATACTGAGCCTCTGAAAGAGGTGCGAGTGTGCATACTGAAAGAACCTGAGTCTGTCCTCTCTTGAAGAGTCCGGATCCATGAGTTCTAGGAAGGAATCCTGTCTCGCTCCAGAGCGGTCTGATCTCGTTGAGAGCTCTGTCATCAGGACGTACGCCCTCATCAAGGATCCTGCGTCTTACTTCTTCCTTCTTGATGTTGTAGAGTACCTCGTCTACCTCAGCCATTCTGTCTTCGAATTCCTCAGCAAAATGTTCCTTGGTATCCTCTGCTACAGCATCCATGTTTGCCATTCTTTCCTGCTTCTCGAATGTGTAGATAGCATCTACCATCTTAGCAGTTGCATATTCTCTTACAGCAGCATCAACATCCTCGCCTGCCTTGAATACCTTGTAGGACTGCTTTTCCTTGCCTACCTCAGCAACGATGTTCTTGATGAATCTGCAGATATTCTTGATCTCCTCATGACCGAAGAGAATAGCCTCAAGCATCTTGTCCTCAGGAACCTCATTGGCGCCTGCTTCTACCATCATGATGGCTTCTTCAGTACCGCATACTGTGAGGTTGATGTCAGATACCTGTCTCTGTTCGAATGTAGGGTTGATAACGAGCTCGCCGTCTACCATTCCTACTACAACGCCTGCAGTCGGGCCATCCCATGGAATGTCAGAGATAGCGATAGCTGCGGATGTACCGAGCAGAGCTGCGACCTCAGGCTGGCAGTCAACATCGACTGACCATGCAGTTGCAGTTACAACTACATCATTTCTGTATCCCTTAGGGAAAAGCGGTCTGAGCGGTCTGTCGATCAGTCTCGAAACGAGAGTAGCCTTGTCGCTCGGACGTCCTTCTCTCTTGATGTATCCGCCCGGGATCTTGCCTACAGCGTACATCTTCTCCTCAAAATTGCATGTCAGAGGGAAGAAATCCACGTCCTGCTTAGGCTCTTTGCTTGCGCATACTGTGCAGTTTACTACTGTGTCACCATATCTTACTGTGACAGCGCCGTTAGCCTGCTCAGCTACCTTGCCGATCTCAAACTGCAGCAGTCTTCCGCCCAGAGCGGTCTTATATGTTCTGTAATCTTCAAATCTACCCATTATTATTAACAACTCCTTCCTGTTAATTTCCTTCTTTCGATGGGCCTTAACTTCTCTGATGCCTTCAGGCATCTTAATATACAATCAAAGCGGGAGTCATAACCACTCCCGCTTTAATGTCACAAATTACTTTCTCAGTCCGAGACGTGCGATGAGGCTTCTGTATCTCTCGATGTCTGTCTCTCTGAGGTACTTAAGAAGGCTTCTTCTCTGTCCTACCATCTTGAGCAGACCTCTTCTTGAATGGAAGTCCTTGTGATGCTCTTTGAGGTGCTCATTCAGATCGTTGATTCTGTAAGTAAGAATAGCAACCTGAACCTCAGGGGAACCTGTATCGCCTTCTTTGAGTGCGTACTCTTTGATGATTTCCTGTTTCTTTTCCTTAGTAAGCATGTTTCTTTCTCCTTTTCTGTAGTTCGCCCGGGCTGCGGAACCGTCGAGAACCCGAATTCCTGAAGCCTGGGTAATAAAATATTTATGCTGTCTTCACAGCAACGCGCATATCATAACATGAATGCACGTTATTGTCTATCACTTTTTTTCGCATGATGCAAAAGCGTAATTATTCTGAATAGTGGTAAGCTCTCGCCTGATCGCAGTCGCGTGAGATCTGCTCGAACAGCTCTTCTCTCGACCTGAATTTTCTCTCACCCCTTGAGAAGTGATCGAAATAGACTGACACGTCTTTTCCGTATATGTCTCTGTCAAAATCGAAGATATGTGTCTCTATATTCTTGTCCGGCCTTGTTCTGAGCTCAGTCTGCTCGTCGGTCTGACTGACTGTAGGATTCACTCCGATATTGGAGATGCTCTTATACTCAAGCCCGTCAATCACTGTCCGGCTGAAATATACTCCGTTGGGTGGCAGCATCTGCCTTGCAGGTGCAGGTATATTGATGGTCGGGAACCCGTTGGAGGTACCTATGTGTCTGCCGTGAGCTATCGTTCCGCTGAATGAATACGGCCTTCCGAGGTACATTGCCGTTCGTTCCATGTTGCCGGTGCTAATCATCTCCCTTATGAGAGTTGAGCTGACTACTCTGCCGCCGATGGTGACAGGCTCATGGATGTTGACTTCCACCCCTGCCTCACGGCACTCCCTGACGAGATCATCCGGCTTGCCCTCAGCTCTCGCGCCGTATGTATAGTTGAATCCTACTGATACACAGCCCGCATTGAGCTTTCCGAGGATTATATCTTCAAAGAAAGCATGCGCTCTCATCTTCATTACAGTCTCATCGAAAGGTACATTGACAAGGATGTCAAATCCCATGTCACGTACCAGTCCGATCTTCTCCTCCTCGGTGCAGATCAGCTTGACTGCATCCGGGTCATCATCCGGTCTCTGCAGGATGAAGTTGAACGGATGATTTGAAAAGGTGAAGCAAAGGGACCTGAGCCCGTTCTTTTGCGCAGACCTGATCGCATCCAGCATTATCTCGCGGTGCCCGACATGCAGGCCGTCAAAGTTTCCCAGAGCGACCGAAGTCTTCTCCTCAATATTCAGTTGTTCAAAACTACTGTATATCTGCATTGTTCTATCTGTAAATAACTTTGGCAGGAATAAGATCTCTGCCTTTGATATATCCTGTCCCGAGGAATATCCCGCCGCTGTATACCTTATATATGCTGCATCCGCGGTATTTATCCGCTTCACCGGCTGTGAAGTCCGATGCGGAGACTACCCTGTAGCCTGTTCCTGATGGGTTTCCGTTGATAAAAGCGGTAAAACGGTTATTGTCAAGTAAGACAGTTCCCAGTTTTTCAAGCGTATGGTCCATCGGGATCATGCATTCAGCAAGCTCTTCATCCGTCATTCTGACAAGTTCATCGATACCGTGCGAGTCTTCTGCCCTGAAGCAGCCGCTTGCCGTTCTTTCCAGAGAGGACATGACCGCCCCGCAGCCGAGAGTCCTTCCGATATCGTCACATATCGTCCGGATGTAAGTGCCCTTGGAACACGTCACATCGAATTCCACCTCCCCGGAATCAAGATCGATTCCGGTGACAGTATTGCCATATATCATGATCCTGCGGGATCTGATCTCAAAATCCTTACCCTCTCTCGCAAGATCGTATGCTCTCTTTCCGTTTATCCTGAGAGCGGAGTATTTTGGCGGTATCTGCTCGATGATCCCGGTATATGCGGCAAAAGCTGACATTATCATTTCTTCTGTAACGCAGCTGAAATCACCGGATCCTTCGACATTTCCCCAGACATCCAGCGTGTCCGAAGTGTACCCGAGTTTCATGCATGCATGATATGTCTTGCGGTCATCATCATAATACTCGATGATCCTCGTCGCTTTTCCGATACATACAGGCAAAACGCCCGTAGCCATAGGGTCGAGCGTTCCTGTGTGTCCGATTTTCTTTATGTGCAGCCTGTGGCGGAGTTTGGCGCATATGTCCTGTGAAGTCCATCCTTCAGGCTTGTTTACATTGATAATCCCGTCAGTCATTGATCACCATTCTCCGTTATGCACATGTCAGTGCCTGACATTGATAGCATCGATAAGCACGGGTATCAGCAGCTTCGATGCTTCCTGCAGGGACTTATTGAATGAGCATCCTGCCGCGAGAGTATGTCCGCCGCCGCCGAATGCTGCGGCAGCCTTGGCCATGTTGACATAGCTTCTGCCTCTGAGGCTTGCACGGACATTGTTCTCATCAGTCTCCTTGAAGAGACATGCCCCTTCAACGCCGTCAATACTCATCATGCGCTGAATGATTCCGTCTGCTTCATCCATTGAGCAGCCGTAGTCAGTGAGTAATCTCTGGGTGACTTTTCCAACCGCCAGCTTTCCGCCTGCATAGAATTCAAGATCCGAGAGGACAGCACTTTCCATCTGCAGAGCTTCCTTGCTGCGCCTGTCATAGATAAGAGCGGAAATTGTCTTGGAATTGAATCCCTCGACTTTATACAGATGCCCTGCTATCTCATGTGAGCGGCTTGTCGTGTTGGTATGCTGGAAATTACCTGTATCTGTAGTGATCGCTGTGAAAATACAGTTGGCGATATCCAGCGTTATTTCAGCGCCGAGGTCCTTGATAAGTCTGTAGATTATCTCGCCCGTAGCAGCTGCCTTAGGTTCGATGCGCTTAAAGTCGTATCTTATATCCTTGCTGGTAGTTGCATGATGGTCTATGCAGCCCTTGAGTCTGCCCCTTTCCCATTCTGCTTCACGTCCCGGTATCCTGTTGAGACCGTTGCAGTCAAGCATCAGAGACAGCTGGATTTCATCAAGCACGGACGCATCGTCTGTGATGCAGCCGAAGTCAAGAAAATCCAGATTCTTGGGAATAGGCTCCTTCATCATGATGTAAGCACTTTTGCCGAGACTCCTCAGAGCAAGGCAAAGCGCCGTACATGATCCGATAGCGTCTCCGTCTGCGTTCACATGCGGAAACAGAAGGATCCCGTCAAGATCATCCATTATTGTTGCTATACTTTTGATTGTGTCGTTCATTTATCTCAATATTACTCCTCAGAAGGAATATCAAGTGTTTCAAGAATCGAATCTATATGTCTTCCGTAGTCCATGGATGTATCCAGCTTGAATATGAGCTCCGGTGTATATCTCAGCTTGATATCCCTGGATACC
>CAMIWY010000143.1 GCA_946402595.1 uncultured Clostridia bacterium | reverse complement strand
TATGATAGGCAAAATCCTTCATCGCACCTGTTCCGAGCTCAGCCTTCTTGTCGGCGATCATCTGCTGCTCTTCAGCGGTCAGAGGCAGTCCCCAGTCGAACTGACAGCAGTCGCCGCCCCAGCTCATGGCAGTGGTAACAGGTGAACAGACCACGCCCTCGCCGAATCCTTCGCCAAAGCCTTCGTACACTGCCGCATCCACATGCACGCAGTACTCACGGCCGTATTCGAGTATGTCATACTTCTTCCAGGCCTCGCACCACGCACATTTGCTTATATATGTAACGAGAGTCGGCTCAGTGCGGACAGTACCGAATTCCATCTGACCGGCATAGTCAGGCTTCCACTCACCGTATGCCTGGTTGGTCCACAGTGCGACCGGGTCCCCGTTCGCACGGGCGCGCATGGCCATTCTCATTCCGCGCTCCCTGCCGTATCTCATCATGCCTTCCTGTATCACGGCGCGCCCTTCTTCGCCCTTGGCCTCTACCGTGTGCTTACACAGAAAAGCGAACATCATCGCCTGATTTTCGATCTTCATAATACTTGTCCCCCACTGTTATTATCCGCAGTCAGTCCGCATCAGATACATTACTCCTGCATCTAATACACCTTCGGTACCTGGGCCGGGTCGATCCCGTTGGCCCTGCACACCTCTTCAAGCTCGCCCGGGCTCCGGATCAGCATTATCTCCTTCAGCCTGCCCGAACCGGCCTCCCTTATGCACAGCGTCTGTTCCCCCGTGCATATGCTGCACCGGAGCACAGGCTCCCCCGCCTCCGGCTTCAGTACCGGGATATCCGGGCTCTTTTTCCTACCGAAAATTCCCATTGATACAACCGTCCTTTCAGGTATCCGCAGATGCCGCGCCCCACTGGCCGGCACCGCCGTTCCTACCTCCAATTTTCCGCATTTTGCCCGCATAAATCAAGCACCAATAATATATACTGAACAGACTCATCACTCACTACGATACAATTTAAGGCAATATGTGTATTTATTGCCTGCTTCCGCATTATTTACTTGTCTATCAGGGGTTTTCGCAATATAATAACCAGGTTAAAGAAGCTTTATTTGCTTCACACAGAAGGGGTACAGGACTGTGGCAGACACATGCATCTGCCCGCAGACAACACAGGGAGACAAACATACAATGGAACAAAAAGAAAGAGCATACACTGACCGCGAATACAGGAACATCAAGCAGCGTGAGCGCGAAGTCATCGCTGACATGCTTGAGCAGCTGAAGAACTCCAAGGACAAGCGCTATCTCTTCAAGGATAAGCACGTCGTCACGGATATCAAGGATGCTCTCAACTACTCTGCCGAGCATCACGGAGACCTGCCGCTTTTCAAGCAGAAGTACAGCTCCAAGCTGCCTTATCAGGAGATCACCTTCAGACGCGTGCTTGAAGATGTCAACGCACTCGGTACTGCGCTCATCGACCTCGGTCTCAAGAACACTCACATCGGAGTGATCGGCCGTAACTCCGCAGAATGGGGCGAATCCTATCTGGCGGTTATCGGCGGTGTCGGAGTTGTCGTGCCTCTCGACAGAGAGCTCAACGAGGATGAACTGCACCAGCTGACCATCAAGGGCGAACTCTCGGCAGTTCTCACCATGAACAAGAAGTACTACGAGATGTTCAAGAATATCAAAGCGGCCGGCGACACAGGGCTCCGCTATGTCATATGCGCTGAACTTGATGATGACGAGGACGCAGAGAACGGACTTTTGTCCTGGAAGCAGCTCCGCGAAAAGGGCCGCAAGATGGTATGGAACGGCAACCGCAGCTATATCGATGCCCGCATCATCAACACTGACCTCGCTGCCATCCTGTTCACATCAGGAACAACAGGCGTCAGCAAGGGCGTAATGCTCAGTCACCGCAACCTGCTTCTGGACACCATACTCGTACAGTCGATGTTCGAAGCACGCCCTGGCGATACATGTTTCTCAGTCCTTCCTATGCATCACGCATACGAGTGCACTGCGACATTCCTTTCATGCGTATACAGCGGCGCAAGCATCGCTTTTGCAAGAGGACTCAAATACATCCGCAAGGACATTCTGGAAGCAAAGCCGACTATCATGCTGGCGGTTCCAATCATCATAGAGAACTTCTACAACAAGATCATGCGCAGCCTGCACGATCAGGTCAGCGACAAGATCCTGCTGAAGCTGCTCCTCGAGAAGACCGAAGAAGCTCACATCCGCATCCGCTTCCCTAAGAAGGTCAGAAACAGCATCAAGGCTGTTTTCGGCGGCGAGCTCCGTGCGATCATCTCCGGCGGCGCTGCCATCGACGGCAAGATCCTCGACTTCTTTACAGATCTTGACATCAACGCCATGCAGGGCTACGGCCTTTCAGAGTGCTCGCCTATCGTAGCGCTCAACCCGGACAAGAAGAAATATCTGAAGAATTCCTCTGCCGGCCACCTGATGCCTTTCGTGGAGTGTAAGATCGAAGGCAAGGACGAGAACGGCATCGGCGAGATCTGCTTCAGAGGCCCTGTTATCATGATGGGCTACTACAAGGATCCGGAGCGCACTGCCGAAGTCCTCGATCCGGATGGCTGGTTCCACACCGGCGACCTCGGCTATCTCGACAGAGACAACTACGTCTTCATCACAGGCCGCAAGAAGAACGTCATCATCGCTGCAAACGGCAAGAACGTTTTCCCTGAAGAGCTCGAAGGCTACCTCCTCGGATGCCCGTACATCTCAGAGTGCATGGTATGGGGCGGCGACACCGATCCGTCATCGCCATGGAACGGCATCTGCGCTACTGTAAGGCTTGATGAAGAGGCCGTTGCAGGAAAGCTCGGAGAAGGCTATACCGATGAGCAGGCTGAGGCTCTCATTGAGGCAGAGGTCGACAAGATCAACGCAAACTCGCCGAGATTCAAGAAGATAGCTCACATCATCATCAGAAAGCGTGAGTTCGACAAGACAACAGGTCTCAAGATCAGAAGATTCGTAGAGGACAACAAGAGAGCCTAAGCTCCCCGCCCGGCATCAGGGCACAGAAATAATCAACACAATATAAAAGCCAGAGTTCCGGCGTCCGCTCATCAGCGGCTCCGTACAGCTCTGGCTTTCAGTTTATGTCTGTTCTGTCTATACCTTAGTGGTCTTCACACCCAGCACCGCGAGAATGCTCCCTGCCAGGCTGACCGCGGCTGCGATCCACATAACGGCGCTGACCGGTATCACGTCATAAAGATGTCCGGATATCGTGCTCGCGAATACGTTGGAAAGCATCGTCATGGTGAAAGCGAGGCTCTGTGCCTTGGCCGAGTCCTCGTGTGCGATGGTGTGGTTGACATACACCACGATCCCGCCGGTGTACAGTCCGAAGGATGGTGCCTGCAGCAGAAGCGCCGCTGCGATCTGACCGACTGACGCCGCCGCAGCGAGAGCTGCAGCTTTGACCGTAAACATCAGGAATGCAAAACGCAGTACGGATGACGTCTTCCATCTGCTTGTGAGCCTGCTGTAGAAGAATATGACCGGTGTTTCGAACAGTGCCATAAGTCCGTTCAGCATGCCCATGTCGCTGGTGTTGCCGCCCACATTTCTGACGACATTTATGAAGAAGTTGCACAGAGTATTGTGCGCGAAGAACATCAGCACCGTGCCTGCAAGGATCATGCAGAATCTCCTGTTGCTGAGCAGGAACTTCCACATAGGGAGAGCTTCCCTGCCGGAAGCACCGTTTGCCGCATCTCCGCTGTCTTCAGTTCTGTCTCCGGTTCCCGGGAACTCCTCTTTCAGATAGCGGGAATATCTCCTGAAGGATATGTACTGGGCTATGCATATGACAAGCCCGGCCGCAGGCACGATCCGCGGCGATATATGCTCGCACAGCAGACCTGCAATGAACGAGGTCACGACATATCCGGCCGAGCCCATACTTCTGGCTATGCCGTAGTCGATCTGATATCCGCAGTACAGGCCGTCAGTGTAAAGTCTCAGGTTGAGCGAATTGACCGATGTCGACAGACCTATGAACATCGCATAGGCAGCCGATGTCACGATGCCCTTCCCCGGCAGCAGCATCAGCACGATGAGCGCCGCTGCTTCGGCTGCAAGGACAGGAGGCATCACGGTCGACGCAGTGACCATGTCCTCCGTGCTCTGGTCTATCGCAGATGACAGCCACGGTCCCAGAAGAGACCCAAGAAGAGTCCCGCATGCCAGAACTATGCCCAGCTCTGCATTCGAGTACCCCAGCGACTGCAGATATACCGCACAGAAGCCACTAAAAATGCACAGGCTCATCCAGAACGGAGCCTGTACACATGAATAAATTGCAGTAAGTGATCGTCCCTTTCCCATTTATCTCTACTTGTTACTTTCTATATTATTCCCGGATCACGGTCAGCGGTCAGAACGGGTTCCCGTCAGAACTCATACGCGATGCGGAATTTCACCTTATCCCCATCTGCCCCCTCGAAGTACATCGTCGTGCCGCGTTCTGAGCCGCCTGCAGCTGCATCGTCTGCTCCCCGGTCAGCATACCCTGTCAGAGCAAAGCTGTCTCCGGCTCTGAGTTCACTCAGGTAGTTCGCCCGCACAAGCCGCGGGATCGCCTTCACTGTTCTGGTTCCGCTGTTACTTTCGGCATTACTGTCAGCAGGATGCAAAGTATATAGCGCATCGTCGATGATGTCAAAGTACCTGGTGTTGTTCATATGCCCGTTGATGTCGACCTGGCTGAAGCGTGTCACGAGTTCCTGTCTTATTGCAGGATCTGCTTCCTTCAGTTCCTCAGGTATGACGACCGGCGCCAGCATCATGTCATCGCTCCCCGGCCTTCCCGGGATGAATATGTCGTAGTCCTCCGGCATGATCATCTGCCGGCTTTCTTCATCGATCAGCATCCACAGAGCCTGTCCGCGCACGATGACCCTGCCCGCACGCTCGATCTCA
>CAMIWY010000142.1 GCA_946402595.1 uncultured Clostridia bacterium | reverse complement strand
TGAAGAGCAGAGCATCCTTTCAGGTGATAAGCCTCTCCCGCAGCCGGGAAATAGTACACAAGCGACCCGTTCCCGGCTTTTCTGCTGCCGCAGAGCGGGCATGGTTTGTACTTTCTCCTTACAGATGAGGTCAGCGCTCCGGATGTTGAAGCTGCCGTCAGGAAGCCGCATCCGCGCGAATGGTACTTTTCACCCCGCTTAGGAAAGATGAATACCGGCTCTGCATCTTCACCGGACATCTCCCCGTCTGTCATGCTCTCAACGTCTCTTATTTTTCCGACATATGCCCTTGTCACAAGGCCGAGATCATAGGATGCTGCAGCCCTGATACCGGCGGGATTCTTCGTTCTCATCTTCAGGTTCATCGTCACCAGTATCAGTTCGTCCTGGCCCCACCTGGATGTTCTGAACCCGTAGTCTATGGTCCTCGCCGATTCGACCTGCGATAAGTTTTCTCTGATATGTGTCTTGAGCCTGTACGGGATCAGTATGCCGGTATCCGCAAATACTGCTTCTGCCGATCCCATCCTGAGTTCATTTGCGGCAATGAAACTGCAGCTCTCTATGCACGCATACATCAGGATCACCGAGCTCATGACCAGGACGGCTATCAGGAAAAGCGGCAGCGTAACAGCCGCTTCGACTATATAGCTGCCTTCTCTGCCTTTTATTCTTCTTGCAAATGCTCTTCCTGTGTTTCTCATGCGGTATCACCTGTAGCTGTCTTCGAATTCGTAGCTTCTTCCGTCTGCAGTAAATGCATATCTGACGCCTGTGTAATACTCCATCAGATTGAAATCCCTGTAGTATCTGTACTTCATGTCTATCTGTACGATATCCATTATCCTGAGTGTCCTGGTGTTTCTGTTCATGCACAGAATCATGAGGATAAGATATTCATCGTAACTGAGGCCCTCTGCAACTATCTGTGCAGCATTGTGTATGCCCGGAATACCATGCACTTCATCACTGTTCTCATCTAGCATCTGTCTGGATTCTTCATCCAGCTTATTTCTGACTTCCCTGCTGTCCAGGATGCTCTCAAGGTCTGTCATCCACTGGTCACCTGTCTTAAGCACAGGTACGCGTCCGTTATCGTACAGGACCTCAAGATCCTTTTCCGTCTCAGCGGCAGCCCATGCTTCTGAAAGAAGAAGCTGAGTCGCTGCACCGAGCGGACCAGGCGTGATGGTCTGGGATACAGTTGTTATGAGCTCGACCTTTGCAGGATCTTTATACAGTGCAGCAAGATTAAGTGCATTTCTTGCCAGGAACAGTCTCCTTCTGCAGGCATTGTAATTGGTTTCATCATCCGGGCTCCCCTTGATGACATACTCGAGCTCATTATTGAGATAGTGCGGTTTATCATCTGAAAGAGTCACAAAGCTGTTGAAGTACTGCCACATGAAGGCGATTTCTATGCCTGCTGATGCCGCAGCTGACCTGACACCCTTACCGTCCCCTGCTGACTTCGCTTTTTCAACAAAAGAATCGGTGCTGAATGAGCTGCCTGCCCCTCCTGACGGAAGAGTGTCAAGAACTACGGTATTTCCTATGCTCTTCTCTGTTTCATCATCAGCATATCTTGGTTTTCTGCCTGTAGAGTGGATAAGAGCATCAGCAGCATAAGATGCAAAACCTTTTTCCAGAGCATTTCTGAAATTGTCAGGGTCTCCCAGTTCATACCCCGAAAGATCCGATGATGTGAGTCCGAGTCTCACATTCAGTCTGTCCGCCATAGAGTAATCGAGATAATCGTCTATCTTTCCGTTTACCTCTATCTCATTTCCCCAGTAGGCCATCAGGCCATAGTCTTCGAGAAGATGCAGATCATATTCAGAAAGGATCGCTCTTGTCCATACGCGTCCGTATGACTCACATGTACTCATGACAGTTAGCTTTCTGGATATCCCTATTCCTCCTGCCACGCAGATTGCAAATGCAAGGAATGCGATTGCAAGGAATACGGCTGAAGAACCACGCCTGTCTGACCTGATGATCTTTTTCAGATACCACTTTTTTCCGCCTGCACTCCTAGTCAAATACCTCACCTGCTCTCACAAGAAGGTCCTCATTTATCATGTAGGATCTGGTACTGATCCGCTTGGTCAGATCAAACCGGAGTAATCCGCCCCTCAGCATCTTTACTTCTTTTTCCGCGTTGTATCTTCTGACACCTGCGCCCCTGTACTCATCCGATGCTTCGAGAGCTGTCATATGCTCACTTATCCCGGTGCTGAGTATCTCAAGATAGAACGTGAACGTTCTCAACAAAAGCATCGAAGTCAGTATAATGACCGGCATTATAAGTGCGGCCTCCACAAGCTGTGAGCCTTGTCTGTTCCTTAAGGATCTCAAGCATGACTGCAGTAATGAGTGTATACACATCCTGCATTATCAGAAGTTGGCAGCGTTAAGGTTGCCGAATATTCTGTTCACAAAGTCAGTTACAGATGATTTGAAAATGATCCCGACAGCCACCGCAATCGCCACCAGGATCGCTACCTGAACCATTTCCATTCCCTTCTTGTTCCGGACCGGCATAGCCAGCCGGAAAGCTGCTTGTTTTACCTTGTTCAACATAATGTTCCTCCTTTTCCGCCTTACTGTTACATGCTGAGCAGTGCAGGCGCCATAGTGATAACTATCAGGAGTATGAGCAGCATTCCGAGCGGCCAGGACATCTTCATGTCGATCATCCTTCCGCTTTCGCGGGCAACTATCTTGCGGTCGTCCCACAGATAACTGCTCTCCCTGCTCAGACTCTCTATAACATCGCTCCCCCTCCGCTCATTTTCGGTGAGGATCGTTGCTATCCTTACAAGTTCCTTGACGTTATGACGTGAAGCATATTCGTTTATAAGAGTTGCCGTGCTGATGCGGTGCCCGTCATTTTCAGCAATGAGTTCAGAGAGTTCTCTTTCGAACACTGACATGTTCTCTTCACCATAACCTCTGTAGCTCTCACATATCGTTTCGACCGCATCGCTGAGTATCATCCCTGCATTCATCATCAGAAACAGCTGGTTGCAGAATCTCGGAAGGCCTTTCATTATCTCCTTCCTCGCTGCTGCTTCACCGTCCGTACGCTTATCCAGTCCGCTCTTGATCACTGCGGCTACAACAGCAAGATACATGAACGGGATAAGTGCTATCCCCGTCCGGTCTTCCTGCTTTCTCGCCGACCACCTGACAGGAGTTCCGTCTGACAGACTGGAAGGAAGTTTCACAGATTCATCCTCTGAATACTCAAGTTCAGTCAGGAGCCTGTCTATCTCTGCATCTATCTCAGCTGCGCGGATATCTTTTTCGTCAGCTTCTGCAGGAACACCGCGGCCGGATGAAACGCCTCTGAGTGCTATGGTCACATCTTTCCGGACCGCATCGCTTCCGCTTCCTATATCCACGGTGACATCATATGTCTCATCTGCTGACATCGAATGTCTTGAAATGCTTACTACATTCCCATTGCTGTCAGTTATAAGGCGGCCCTGCTCTTCAGGGCCCTTTATCACCATGACAAGTATGAGAAGAGCAGCAGCCAGCGTCACGGCATAGATCTGTTTCAGCATCTGCTGGTCTTTTTTAAGTTCAGTCAGTATTCCTCTGATTCTTTCCATCATCTGCCCTATATGTCTATCTTCAGTATCTTCTGTATTATTGAATATATACCTGCCGTGGATATGATCACGCCCGTCATGATGATCCTTCCTGCCAGAGTCTCATACATAGGAGCTATGTAATCAGGAGCACAGATATTGAGAAACAGGATCACTATTACCGGCATCACGAATATGATCATCCCTTCACTCTTCTTTCTTTTGACCAGTTCCTCGACTTCACGCTCTATGGTCATTTTGTCTATGATCACACTTGCCGCCCTTGAGAGGGCTATGATCAGGCTTGCTCCTGTTGTCTTACAGATGGAGTAAATAGTCACAAAGTCGTACACATCTTCCGATCCGCTTGCCGCAGCCAGGTCCATAAGCACAGAGACATCATTTTCACGCCCTACCTCCATCCTTTCATATGCCTTGGCAAGTTCTCCGGCGAGAATGCAGTTATTGCCGTGTATGCTTCTGAGAGACGGAATGGATTCTGCAATGGCGTCCTTCATTGATCTTCCGGCGCCGATCGAAGTCGATGCCATAAAGAGAAAATCCTTGAATTCGTCCATGTATCTGTGTCTGCGCCTGTCTGCAAGGCTTGTCCTTACTGCAGACCTGATCCTGGGAATAAGCGGTATTATCACAACTGCGAAAATGATGTTTCTGTACATCAGGGATGAGATGACAAGCCCTGCAAGCGCAGAGGAAAGAATAAGAACAGAGTTCTCATATCTATTAAGTTCATACGTCCTCAGATCGATCATTGTTTCCCTTCATCATGTGCCCGAAACCTGCACGTATAAGTCTCTCCCGGTCTCTCAGAGAGTTCCCGGTTGCAGCCAGGACACCCTGTTCTGTTGTTGTGTATAGATAGTTGACGATATATTCTTCTCCGTCAAAGCCTACCATTTCAGCTATTTCGCTCGTTCTGCGTCTCCCGTCAGCGTCCCTTCTGAGATGAACGAAGATATCGACGGCATTCGCTATCTGATTTCTTACCGATGACACACTTACCTGCGAGTCGGTAAGGTACATCGTTTCAAGCCTGTTAAGCATTCCCCGTATAGAGTTGCCGTGGCCGGTACTCATGCTTCCGTCATGGCCAGTATTCATCGCCTGTATCATGTCAACGACTTCTCTTCCGCGGACCTCTCCGACTATTATCCTGTCCGGTCTCATTCTGAGACTTGTCCGGATCAGCCTCTCCATTGTTACCTCGCCCTTTCCTATGGAATTTGCAGCACGGCATTCCATCTGCACTTTGTTATTGAGATGTGTTATCTGAAGCTCTGCCGAGTCCTCTATGATGATCACCCTTTCTCTCGGGTCGATAGAAGCCGTCAGCGCG
>CAMIWY010000141.1 GCA_946402595.1 uncultured Clostridia bacterium | reverse complement strand
TCAACGACTGTGCCCATTGCCTCTATGGTATTATTCTTAGCCATTAATTTCCTCCTCTTACAGAGTTAAAATCTCAGGTTCACCATCGGTGATCAATATCGTGTTCTCGTAATGAGCGGCATTTCTGCCGTCGAGTGTCACTACTGTCCAGTCGTTGGCCAGAGTCCTGCATTCATAGGTACCCAGGGCCAGCATAGGCTCGACTGCCAAAGTCATGTTCTTCTTGATCTTGGCGCCGGTGCCCGGCTTGCCGTAATTCGGAATCAGCGGATCTTCATGAAGAGTTGATCCGGTTCCGTGCCCGGTGAAATCTCTGATTACACCCATGCCGTTCTTCTCGGCATATTCCTGAACACCATGACCTATGTCGTGTATTCTGTAACCCTCCATAGCATACTTGATGCCCTCGAAGAAGCTCTGCCTGGTTACATCGATCAGCTTCTGATCCTCAGCGCTGATGATCCCTACAGGGAATGTACGTGCCGCGTCACTGTTGTAGCCGTGATACGTACCGCCGATGTCAACGCTTACAATGTCGCCTTCCTTCAGTATCCTCTTGTCGGACGGGATGCCGTGGATGATTTCTTCATTTACAGACACGCAGGCTGCAGCGGGAAACCCGCCGTAGCCCTTGAATGTCGGTGTCATTTTGTGCTTTATGTACCGCTCCTCAACGAACTGATCTATGTCCTTCGTCGAGATTCCCGGTTTAATGAACTCCTCAAGCTCGCGGAATATTTCAGCCGTGACCTTGCAGGGTTCTCTCATCAGATCAATCTCACGTTTTGATTTGATTATGATCATTATTCTCCGATCTCCTTAACGATCTCTTCGAATACTTCAGCAGGATCCTTCTCTGCATTGAAGTTCTTGAGAGCACCTGTCTCAGAATAGTATCCGATCAGTGGTGCAGTTGATTCATTATAGACAACGATTCTGTTCTCAGCTGTCTCAACATTGTCATCTTTTCTCTGTTCGAGTTCTCCGCCGCACTTGTCACAGATACCCTCGACCTTAGGCGGGAAGTTCACTACGTGGTAGCCTGCTCCGCACTTTTTGCAGATCCTTCTGCCGGTCAGTCTCTGGATAAGAGTGTCATGTCCGACTTCGAAGTTGATTACTGCGTCGAGTTTCTGTCCGTTTTCAGCAAGGAACTTATCAAGCTCCTCAGCCTGGAAAATCGTTCTCGGGAAACCGTCCAGAAGATATCCGTTAACGCAGTCGTCCTGCATGAGTCTGTCCTTGACGAGGTCAATGACGAGTTCATCAGGAACCAGCTGTCCTGCGTTCATGTACTCCTGAGCTTTCTTTCCGAGCTCTGTTCCTTCCTTAATGTTCTTGCGGAAAATATCTCCTGTGGAAATCTGAGGAACGCCGTACTTCTCAACAAGTCTTACGGCCTGTGTTCCCTTGCCAGCTCCCGGAGGTCCGAGTAATACTGCTCTCATGTTCTCCTCCTGTTATTAACCGGGGCATCGCCCCGCAGATCACTTGAGGAATCCCTGATAATTTCTCATCAGCATCTGATTCTCAAGCTGCTGTACGATGTCGAGCGCGACACCTACCATAATCAGAAGTGAAGTACCGCCGAACGAGAAGTTGAACGGTGTGAACACACTGACGATCGTAGGGATCGTAGCTACTGCTGCGAGGAAAACACCGCCTGCGAAGCAGAGCCTGCTCATGATCTTGCTCAGATATTCAACTGTTGCGACACCCGGTCTGATGCCAGGGATGAATCCGCCGTTCTGTCTCATGTTGTCTGCTACGTCAGCAGGGTTGAACATGATGGCTGTGTAGAAGTATGTGAAGAACAGAGTCAGAACGATGTTGAGTGCTCCGTAGATCCATACTCCCGGGTTGCCTGAAGGTGACAGATACTTTGTCACAAAGTCAGTGAATTCCGAGTTAGGGAAGAAATATGTAATTGTCAAAGGGAACTGCAGAAGCGAGATCGAGAAGATGATTGGAATTACGCCGGCCTGGTTGACCTTCATAGGAATGTGTGTCGACTGTCCGCCGTACATCTTTCTTCCGACTACTCTCTTTGCATACTGTACCGGAATCTTTCTTACGCCCTGCTGCATCATTATGATTGCCATTGTGACAAGTACTGCAGCAATGAGGAGTACGATTACCGCTACGATTGAAACTGCTCCGTCTTTGACCTGTGTTGCAACGCTTCTGACTGCGGACGGCAGTCTGGCAACGATACCTGCGAAGATGATCATTGAGATTCCGTTTCCTACGCCATACTCATTGATCTGTTCGCCGAGCCACATCAGGAATGCTGTACCTGCTGTCAATACGATGATGATTGTGATCATATTGAAGGCGCTCTGGTCAACGATCGCTCTTCTGAAGAGACCGACCGTAAGACCGATAGCCTGGATAAGACCCAGAACTACAGTCATATACCTTGTAATGGTGGCCATCTTCTTACGACCCTCTGTTCCCTCTTTGGCGAGTCGCTCAAAGTACGGGAATGCGATCGTAAGAAGCTGGACAATGATCGATGCGGTTACATACGGTGTGATGCTCAGTGCGAAAATCGTGAAGTTACTGAACGCACCGCCTGAGAACAGATCAAACAGGTCAAGTAGTCCCGTCTGTCCGTTGAACATCTGCGCAAGATACTCTCTATTGATGCCCGGAACCGGAATGTTGGATCCGATCCTGAACACCAGCAGCATAAGAAGTGTAAAGATGATCTTCTGTCTGATCTCCTGTATTTTCCATGCCTTAGAGAATGTCTTCACGAGTTCCATTGTTAGATGACCTCTGCCTTTCCGCCTGCCTTCTCGATTTTTTCAGCAGCGCTCTTGCTGAACTTCTCAGCCTTAACAGTGAGCTTCTTGTCGAGCTCGCCGTTACCAAGAACCTTAACGCCATCCTTTACCTGCTTAACGAGGCCTGCCTCAACGAGTGCAGCGAGATCAACTACAGCTTCGTTCTCGAATCTGTTGAGATCCTGTACGTTAACTTCAGCATATTCTTTAGCCCAATGATTTGTGAATCCTCTCTTAGGGAGTCTTCTGTAGAGTGGCATCTGACCACCCTCGAAGCCGAGTCTTACTCCGCCGCCACTTCTGGAGTTCTGACCGTTCATACCTCTGCCGGCAGTTGTTCCCTGACCGGTACCCTGGCCGCGGCCGATTCTCTTAGGTGCCTTTGTGGAGCCCTCAGGCTTTTTCAGTTCATGAATTCTCATGGTCTTTGCCCTCCTTACAGCTCTTCAACTTTGAGAAGATGTGAAACCTTAGCGATAGCTCCTCTTGTAGCCGGAGAATCCTCCATCTCTACAGAGTGGTGGAGCTTCTTGAGACCAAGAGCTTCAACAGTCTTTCTCTGCTTAGGCTGACAAGCGATAGGGCTCTTAACCAGTGTGATTTTAAGTTTTGCCATTTCCCTTGCCTCCTATCCGATAATTTCTTCAGGTGTCTTGCCACGGCGCTTAGCAACTTCCTCTACGGTTGTCAGGTTCTTGAGACCTTCCATTGTTGCTCTTGCCATGTTGCCTGTATTGCTTGTTCCGAGGGACTTTGCTCTTACGTCCTTGATGCCTGCTGCCTCGAGTACTGTACGAACAGATGAACCTGCGATAACGCCTGTACCCTTAGCGGATGGCATGATGAGAACCTTGCCCGCTCCGAACTCACCTACTGTCTCATGAGGAACTGTAGTTCCGACTGTAGGTACATAGATCATTTTCTTCTTAGCATCCTCAGTAGCTTTTCTTACTGCTTCAGGAATTTCGATAGCCTTACCAAGACCCATTCCTACGTGACCTTCGCCGTCGCCTACTACTACTGTTACGGAGAATCTCATATTACGTCCGCCCTTAACAGTCTTAGCAACACGTCTGATGTCTACGATAGTTTCTGTAAGCTCGAGCTTGGATGCGTCAATTCTAGTCTGCATTCCGTGTCCTCCTTTAGAATTCCAGGCCGGCTTCGCGTGCTGCATCAGCGAGTTCCTTAACTCTTCCGTGGAAGAGGTATCCGCCTCTGTCGAAGCACACTTCCTTGATGCCCTTAGCTACAGCCTTCTCTGCGACAGCCTTACCAACCTTGGCAGCAGCTTCCTTGTTGCCGCCGTATCCGATCTCCTTCTTGAGATCCTTGTCGACTGATGATGCGCTTACGAGTGTAACGCCGTTAACGTCGTCGATGATCTGAACGCTGATGTTAGCGTTGGATCTGAAGACGCACATTCTTGGCTTCTCAGGAGTTCCGAAAACGTTCTTGCGTACTCTTTCATGTCTCTTGAGTCTTCTGTCATTTCTGCTTAATTTTGCCATTTTCTTTCCTCCTTTCCTTACTTAGCTGCGCTCTTGCCTTCCTTCTTGTGTACAACTTCTCCATCATAGAGGACGCCCTTGCCCTTATATGGTTCAGGTGGTCTCCAGCCTCTGACGTCAGCAGCGTAGTTGCCTACCTGTGCCTTGTCGATGCCCTTGATGATAACAGTTGTAGCATCAGGAGTCTCAGTTGTGATTCCTGCTGGATCTACGAGCTCGATCGGGTGGGAATATCCAAGCTTGAGGACAAGAGTGTTGCCCTGCTTAGCTGCGGAATAACCAACACCTACGATGTTGAGCTTTCTCTCGTAGCCCTTTGTAACTCCCTCGATCATGTTGTTGATCAGGGTTCTAGCCAGACCATGCTGTGATCTGTTCTGTCTGTTGTCGTCAGGTCTTGAAACCTTCAGAGTCTCGCCCTCGATCTCAACCTTCATTCCGGCGCCGATCTTCTGGCAAAGCTCGCCCTTAGGTCCCTTTACCTTGATAACGTTGTCATCGCCTACCGTTACTTCTACGCCGGCAGGGATGGTTATAGGTCTAACACCAATTCTTGACATATTGTCTACCTCCTACTACCAAACGTAACAAATAACTTCTCCGCCAACTCCGAGCTTGCGGGCTTCCTTATCAGTGATAACGCCCTTGGATGTTGACAGGAT
>CAMIWY010000140.1 GCA_946402595.1 uncultured Clostridia bacterium | reverse complement strand
GCCAGTATATTGGTGTCATCAGATGTAGTGCAGCTGAAGAGAAAATCGAACGTGCTGACATTGATCTGTCTTAACAGCTCAACTGTCTTGGCATCACCTGTGACTGTCATCACATCGTACTGCTGGGAAAGCGCATTCAGCTTGTCCTCATTGGTGTCGACAAGCGTGATATCGTAATCACCGTCGAGAAGTGCTTCCGTGATCCTTATTCCGAGCTTTCCGGCTCCGAGTATAGCTACTTTCATGATCTTTACTCCGTTTGGTTATATACAACTCCGTCTGGTTTATTTGCAATATCCGTTTATGAGATATATAATCTGCAATGCTGGTGTGCATGATGCACCCACAGATTGTAATACTATGATTCACGATTTTCAATCAAATTCGAAGATTCATGGTCAATATGATTCCTAATTAACAATGTGACAATGGGGACGGTTCTCTTTGTCATATTTAGAGGAGCGGTAATATGAGTATAAAGATGGTAGCGCTGGATCTTGACGGAACTGCGCTGAACAGCAAGAGAGAAATAACGCCGGGAACGCTTGAGGCCTTCAGAAAGGCTGCTGAAAAGGGTGTGCACATCGTAGTGTCTACAGGAAGACCTTTCACATCGCTTCCTGAGAACGTTACTGAGATCCCATGGATCGAATATGCGATCACATCAAATGGTGCGCATATCAACTATATAAAGACAGGGGAGTCTGTATTTGACTCTTTTCTGTCCGAAGCAGCTATAAAGAGGATAGCTGAGCTGGCTGAAAAGATGGATGTGCAGCTCGAACTATTCTTCGACGGTCAGGCTTACATGGACTATGACTTCTATGAGCAGATAAAGAAATACGGCTGCGAGTACAGAAGTGCTGAGTATCTCCTGTGGAGCCGCAAGCCTCTTAAGAATCTCGTTGAGGTCATGCTTGAGAATGCGGACCGTATAGAGAATGTAAACTTCAGCTTCAGGACTGTAGAAATGCTTGAAGATGCAAGGGCGGAGATAGAAGCCATACCTGAAGCCAATATCACTTCATCTTTCCCTAACAATCTTGAGATTGGCGGACCGAAGACGAGCAAGAAGGATGCTCTTGAGGAGCTGACAAAGATGCTCGGAGTCGACCGCTCTGAACTCATGTGCTGCGGTGATGCTCCTAACGATATAGGCATGATAGAATATGCCGGTCTCGGAGTCGCCATGGGCAATGCATGGGGCGGCACCAAGGACCATGCGGACTATGTAACGGCATCCAATGATGAGGACGGAGTGGCTAAGGCTATAGAGAAATTCGTGCTCTGTGACTGAATGAGACTGACGGTTTAATAAGGCTGTTAACGGCGGTTTTCTGCGACATACTGCGGATAGCCGCTGTTTTGTTTTGCACTTTTTTACAAAGGTGGGATTTGTGTCGGAATCCGTGATTATTTTGTTCGACAGTTTTTCAGATGGATGCTACCATTACGTACACGATGGAAAAAAGGGACCTGAGGATATGTGTAAATGCAGAGATCTGAGTCGGAGGTGACGTGGGTTATGAGAAGATACTGCAAAATGGTAGGAAATGCCGGCGAGGAATTCGCTGCTAAGATCCTTGAGGATGAAGGCTACATGATACTCGAGAGAAATTACCGCACAAGAATAGGAGAGATAGATATCATCGCTGCCAGGGATGGGGTCGTCCACTTTATTGAGGTCAAGACAAGAACGAGCGATGAGTACGGATATCCGGCGGATGCTGTCACGGAGGAAAAGCAGAATACTATAAGGCGCTCGGCTGAGATATATATGGCCAGGAGGAGACTTATGTGGAGGGCATACTCCATCGATGTGGCAGAGGTTACTTTCAACCTTATTGAGGATTGCGTATAGGAGGAAGCCATGTTCAGCAGGATTCATACAGCGGTATGCAGGGGCGTTGAGGGGGCAGAAGTTTTTGTTGAAACGGACATTGCAAGAGGCCTGCCGGGGATATACATAGTCGGGCTGGCTTCAACGATGGTCATGGAGTCGAGGGAGAGGATCAAGAGCGCGATACTGAACTCTGATCTAGAGTATCCCCGCGGAAGGATAACGGTCAGTCTGACACCAGCCAGCCTTAGAAAGAACGGCAGCGGTCTGGATCTTCCTATCGCGGCAGGGGTGCTGGCTTCCTGTGCGTATATCGATGCGGTCAAAGCATGGGAGTACGGTATCATCGGTGAGCTGTCCCTTGAAGGACGAGTGCTCGGAGTGAGTGGTGTGCTGCCCATGATCATATGCATGAGAGATTCAGGGATCAGAAAGGTGATAATACCTGCAGAGAATGCAATGGAAGCCTCTCTTGTGAGCGGAATGGAAATATATCCTGTGAGAAGTCTTACCGAATGCATCGAGATAATAAATGGCGGAGGAAATGCAGAAAGTATCAGCATAGCTGTCGCTGAGGACGGTGTTGTAATTGAAGCAAAGGCATGTGCTGCTCAGCCTGCCGGAGACTTTGCTGATATAAAGGGACAGGAAAATGCCAAGAGAGCACTTACTGTAGCAGTGGCAGGGAGACACGGCATCCTGATGGTAGGAAGCCCGGGGTGCGGCAAGACGATGCTGGCAAGCAGACTTCCCGGCATAATGCCGCCGATGACGGAGAAGGAGTGTTTAGAGACCGCTGTGATCTATTCAGCTGCAGGCAAGACGCGGGCGCAGCAGGAGCTGCTGACAAGACCGTTCAGAAACCCTCACTGCACTATCGGGAGGGCAGGCCTGATAGGAGGCGGCAGCATACCCGTCCCGGGAGAGATCACTCTTGCACATAACGGTGTCCTCTTCATGGATGAAGTCTGTGAATACGACACGAATACTATTGAAGCTCTGAGGACGCCTATAGAGGAAAAGAAGATAGTCCATTTCAGAAAGGGGGACAGCTATGTCTTTCCCTGCAATTTCCAGCTGGTGATGGCGGCCAATCCCTGTCCCTGCGGATACTTCGGTGACAGCAAAAGAATTTGCAAGTGTTCGGAAGCACAGCTTGAGCGCTACAGAAAGAAGCTCAGCGGTCCGATGATGGACAGGATAGATATGCGCATCAGCATGGAGAAGGTGGAATTTGAAGACCTCAGAGAAAGCAGTTCATCTCAGCTGAATGACAAGAGTGATACAGGTTCCGGACCGATCAGAAGCAGTGTAATGAATGCGATAACCTTTGCTCAGTCTAATGGCAGGTTAAGGTATAACGCTGACATGTCTGAAAGTGAGATAGATATGTACTGCGCGCTGGGGCCATCTGAGGAGAAGTTCATGAAGAGGGCTTATGATGCTCTTAAGATGACACCAAGGTCATACAAGAAGGCCCTGAAGGTTGCCAGGACTATAGCAGATCTTGCTTGCAGCAAGGATATACATGAAGAACATCTTGCAGAGGCCTTAAGTTACAGGATGCTCGATCAGGTAAATGAATGAATGCGAATTCAACAGGTGGAAAACATGAGAACCAATTATGATATCAACAGAATAACTATTAGTTCCCCCGAGTATCCTGACTTGCTGAGAGACATACCGGACCCGCCTCAGCAGCTATACTGTGCGGGCGACATATCTCTTCTGAATGAGATGTCAGTATCTGTGGTGGGATCGCGCAAGTACACTCTGTACGGCAAAACAGTTGCAGAGATGGTAGGACGGAGACTCGGTGAGTGCGGAGTACCGGTCGTATCGGGACTGGCATACGGGATCGATGCCTTTGCACATGAAGGCGCCCTTGATGCAGGCGGAAGAGTCATTGGAGTGCTGGCAAGCGGCATACACAGAATGGCACCTAAGAGGAACTATAATCTGATGATGAGGGGGCTTGAGAATGGCGGGCTTGTTCTCAGCGAGTATGAGCCTGATGAACCTGCGGAGAAGTACAAGTACCCGAGACGGAACAGAATAATAAGCGGGCTCGGAAAATGCACCGCTGTAATAGAAGCCAATGTCAACAGCGGCTCTCTTATCACGGCGCAGCATGCTATGGAGCAGGGAAGGCCGGTATATGCAGTGCCCGGCAACATCAACAGCCAGTTCAGCATTGGCTGCAATCTTCTCATAAGAGACGGCGCTTTTCCGCTAGTGGTCATAGATGACCTTATAAGGCACATTGGGATAGATCCGGGTAAAACGAGTGATCAGGTCAGGCAGCTTGGGAAGGATGAAAGACGTGTTTATGATGCTGCGGCCAGGTACAACGGTGCTCCTCTCGACAGGCTTGCAGATGATACTGGAATGAGCGCCGGAACACTCAGCGCGATTGTTACTGTCATGGAAATCAAAGGCATCTTCAGTACATATGCAGGTAAAGTGTATATTGCGTGAAGAAAAAATTTCTTGCAAAATGATACACAGGATAGTAAAGTATTTTCCCGAAAGACATTTTACATATATATAAGGAAGAAACATTTATGGCAACAGCAGCTACTAAGACAACTGCAAAGAAGACAGCCGCAAAGAAGACGACCAGAAAGACGACTAAGAAGAAGGCACCTGACAAGACTCTTCTTGTTGTTGAGTCTCCTTCGAAGGCCAAGATAATAAGTAAATATCTCGGGTCAAAATACAAGGTGATGGCATCCGTCGGACACGTGAGGGATCTGCCTAAGAGCAGACTCGGTGTTGATGTGGAGAACAATTTTGAGCCTGAGTATATAAACATAAGAGGTAAGGCCCAGACTATCAAGGATCTCAAGAAGGAAGCACAGTCGGCTAAGAACGTCCTTCTCGCAACCGACCCTGACCGTGAAGGTGAGGCTATATCCTGGCATCTTGCTTATCTTCTCGGGCTTGATGAGAATGCAGACTGCAGAGTAATGTTCAACGAGATCAATAAGCAGACTGTTCAGGAAGCTATCAAGGATCCTAAGCCTATTGATCTCGCGCTTGTAGACGCGCAGCAGGCAAGGAGAGTTCTCGACAGGCTTGTAGGCTATCAGATAAGCCCGCTTCTGTGGAAGAAGGTATCGAGAGGCCTG
>CAMIWY010000139.1 GCA_946402595.1 uncultured Clostridia bacterium | reverse complement strand
GGAGAGACAGGCGGTGAGTGGTACGAAGGAACTGCTGATGCAATTTATCACAACATCGATTTCATAGACCTGTACAGTCCGGATCATGTTCTCATTCTGTCGGGCGACCACATTTACAAGACTGACTACACCAAGATGCTCAGAGAGCATGAGGCCAGAAATGCTGACCTCACAGTTTCTGTTATTGAGGTCCCTATGGAAGAGGCTAGCAGATTCGGTATCATGACAGCTGATGAAGACGGCAACATCGTAAAGTTCACAGAGAAGCCTAAAGAACCGGACAGCAATCTGGCTTCAATGGGTATCTATATCTTCTCGTGGGCATCTCTCAGAAAGGCTCTCCTCGAGGATCACGAGGATTCATCCTCCGAGCACGACTTCGGAAAGAACATCATTCCTAAGATGCTCGAAGAGAAGAAGAAACTTATCGTATACAGATTCGAAGGCTACTGGAGAGATGTAGGAACAGTAGACAGCTACTATGAGAGCCAGATGGATCTCATGGATGATGTTGAGAGCATCAACGTATTTACCAAGGATGCCAGAGTATTCTCCAACTCCAACATCTACCCTCCTCAGTACATCGGACCTGAGGCAAATATCGGCAAGGCGCTTATCAGCAACGGATGCACGGTATACGGCGATGTCGATCATTCGATCCTCGGAAGCGGCGTAGTAATAGGAGAGGGATCTGTAATCAAGGATTCCATCATTCTTCCTAACGCTATCATCGGCCGCAACTGCACGATCAACAAGGCCATCGTAAACGAGGGCGTTGTAGTCGATGACAGGACAGAGATCGGTGATGCTGACGGCAAGATCGTAGTTTACGGCACATCCAAGCTGTCGGTATAGAAGAGGGAGGCACGAAAATGAAGACAATCGGACTTATTTCCGCTAATTATCAGGGCAAGGGATTCGGTGAGCTCACTGAAGAGAGAACACTCGCATCCGTTCCGTACGGCGGCAGATACAGACTCATAGATTTTGCGCTTTCCAACATGACCAACTCCGGGATCACGACTATCGGAATCATAGCTCCGTATACTTCCGGATCGCTGATCGACCACATCGGAATCGGCAATCCGTGGTCGCTCGGCCGCAAGAACGGCGGACTTTTCCTGATGCCTGGATCGGTATACGGTGTTCAGGCTGAGGGCAGAAGATTCCTTATAAGAGACATCCTGAAGAACATCAAGTTCTTCGAAAGAGATGACGCTGACTATGTTATCATCTCGAGCAGCACTGACGTATACAACATGGACTACAAGCCGCTTATCAAGCAGCACAGCGAGTCAGACAGAGCGATGACCGTTGTCTACAAGAAGGTTCCGAGAGGCGAGGATTACGAAGGATTCTTCATCGATATCAGTGAAGACGGAAGAGTTGAGAAGTTCAACACTTCAGCTGAAGGCTGGGGCAACTACTTCATCGACTGCTGCATCGTAAACAGAGAGTTCATGCTCGAGTTCCTGAAGTGGTTCGGAGCTCTTGAATATATGGACTTCTTCGATGTAGTCAAGGATCACCTCGACGTATTCGATGTAGGCGCATTCGAGTTCAGAGGCTACTTCGGAAGAGTAAGAAGCACATCCGATCTTCTGAAGGTCAATCAGGACATGACAGACTACGTCATCAGAAACGAAGTATTCTGCAATCCTGAGAGAACCATCTACACCAAGACACAGGACGAGGCTCCGGTATTCTATCTGCCGGGCTCTGACGTCCGCAACTCAACGATCTCCGCAGGCTGCACTATCAAAGGCAAAGTTGAGAACAGCACGATCTTCAGAAGTGTAAGCATCGAGGAGGGCGCAGTTGTAAGAAACAGTGTCATCATGATGCACTGCCACATCGGAAAGGACGTAGTACTCGACAATGTCATCTGCGACAAGTATGTCACCATCAATGACGGCGTCAAGATCTTCGGTTCAGAGGACAAGCCAGTAGTAATCGGCAAGGAGATGTCGATCTAGTTATCCTCAGATAACTCAATATGTTCAACATGGCTTCCTGCAGTTGCAGGAAGCCTTTTTTTCTGATTTAATAGTACGCGGATACTAATGCATATATTCATCCTGAAGGGCGCGATTCGCAAAAATTGCCGTCCTCGGAGCAGGACAATTATCAATGTAATTGTCAGGCAGCCTTACAGACTGCTCCTGCGGAATAGCAATTTTTGCGAATCGCGTCCTCAGGATAGTAACTATACTGAAAAAAAGGAGAAACGGTATTATGGGAGAGAAAAAGAAAGTCTTATTCGCAGCATTCGAAGCTACTCCGTTTATCAAGACCGGAGGTCTCGGTGACGTAGCAGGATCTCTGCCTGCATATATCAAGAACGATGAGTATGACGCAAGAGTCATCCTGCCTCTTCTGAGCTCCATTCCATGGGAGTACAGGGAGAAGATGAAATACGTAGAGAACTATGAGGTAAGACTCGGATGGCGCAGCCTCTATTGCGGTCTCTTCACTCTGAGAAAGGGCGGAGTAACATACTACTTCCTAGACAACGAGTACTACTTTAGCAGAAGCGGAGTATACGGTGAGTTTGATGACGGCGAGAGAGTCGCTTTCTTCTCGGTAGCAGTGCTTGAGACGATCAGACACATCGCAAGGACTTTTGCACCGGACATCCTCCACTGCAACGACTGGCATACAGCTCTCGTACCTGTATACCTCAGAGAGTACTACAACGGCGATGAGCTCTATGACCGCATCAAGACTGTATTTACCATCCACAACCTGAAGTTCCAGGGACAGTACAGCAGAACCATGGTCGGCGACGTTCTCGGTCTCACAGGCACACCGGCTGACGGACAGATGATCCACGATGACGCTGTCAACTTCATGCAGGGAGCTGTTATCTACTCAGATGCAGTAACGACTGTAAGCCCTACATACGCTGATGAGATCTGCACCGTAAGATACGGCGAAGGTCTTGAGGGAATCGTCCGCCGGAATGAATATAAGCTGAGCGGCATCATCAACGGAATCGATAAGAAGAACTATGATCCGGAGAAGGATCCTGCTATCCCTGTACACTTTGACAGATACCATCTCGAGAAGAAGACAGAGGCCAAGCTGGAGCTCCAGAGAGAGCTCGGCCTGAGAGAGGATCCGGATGTTCCTCTGTTCGCAATGGTAAGCCGTCTGACACAGCAGAAGGGTGCAAACCTGATCGCAGAGCTCCTGCCTGAATTCCACGAGAGATACATGCAGGTCGCAGTTCTCGGTACGGGCGACTTCGGATTCGAGAATGCGATCGGCGATTTTGCATATCACAATCCTGAGAACTTCGCTGCAAGGATCACCTTCGACGAGAAACTCTCGAGAAGATTCTATGCTGCAGCTGACGTATTCCTGATGCCTTCAGAGTTCGAGCCATGCGGCCTTGCTCAGATGATCTCCATGAGATACGGAACACTTCCGCTCGTTAGAGAGACAGGCGGACTTAAGGATACCGTAGCAGGATACTGGGACTACGGCGAAAACGCCAACGGATTCTCGTTCAAGGACTTTGACGTCAACGGCCTCAGAAGCACTGTTGACCTCGCGCTCAACCTGTGGTTCGAGCACCATGATGTATGGGAAAAACTCCAGCAGAATGCATTCGACGCCAACTTCGGATGGGAAGAGTCTGCTGAGAAGTACAGAGAGCTGTACGACGGCCTTCTTGGCTGGTAGAGAATCTTAGTGCCGGATGATACTGATCCGGCAAGGGGGGAAACAGCATTTGAAAATAATCCACAACTCAAGAGAACTTAAGTACAGAAGTCCGTTCGGCGCCGTTAAGACAGGCAGCAGGGTGCGCATCAGCATCGATGCCGTCGACTTTACGCCCGAGGATGTGACACTTCTCCTCTGGCACGGTGAGAACAGGACTCCTGAATACATACAGATGCATCAGACTGCATGCATCGAAGAGACACGCGGAGGCACCTACAGCGCAGAGATTACTGCACCGGATGAGGGAGGCCTCCTGTGGTACACATTCGGAATAGAACTGACCGACGACTACGACCAGCGCCGCATCATCTGGTACGGGAACAACCCTGAGAGACTCGGCGGCGAGGGCTGGATGTACGGTGAGGATGAGATGTCTGAGCACGATGTGCCGGCATTTCAGATCACCGTATATAGGGAAGCCGCTGTTCCTGAATGGTATAAGAACGGCATCGTCTACCAGATATTCCCGGGCAGATTCGCAAGGGATGATGACTGGCGCGAGAGGTGTGAGGAAGCGGTAAAGCGCGTCAACGAGAGGCGCACGGACATTAAGCGCGTCATTCAGGAAGACTGGAACAGAAGAGCCTATTACGTAAGAGACAATGAGGGCAAAGTCACCGAGTGGCCTGTATACGGCGGAAGCCTTAAGGGGATCGAGGAGAAGCTCGGATACCTGAAGTCGCTTGGCGTGACTGCCATCTACCTCAATCCTGTATTCGAGTCCGCATCGACACACCATTACGATACGGCCGACTACATGACAATCGACCCGACCCTCGGTACCAACGATGATTTTGCACATCTCGCAGAAGAAGCTAAGGCGCAGGGCATACGCCTGATACTCGACGGAGTCTTCAGCCATACCGGTGCTGACAGTATCTACTTCAACATGTTCGGTAATTATAAGGCTGAGGGCAAAACTCTGCCGCATGATGCTGAGGGAGCATGGCAGAGTGAGGATTCGCCGTACAGGCTGTGGTACAAGTTCGATGAGAACGAGGCGTGCGGCTACAGCTCATGGTGGGGCGTCACTGATCTGCCTGAGGTCAATGAGACCAATGAGGATTACAGAGAGTTCATCCTCGGCGAGGACGGCGTGATCGAGCACTGGATGAAGATGGGCGCGAGCGGCTGGAGACTTGATGTCGCTGACGAGCTGCCTGATTCATTCATCGCTGAGACGAGAAGCAGGATAAAGAAATGCGATCCTGACGGCCTTCTCATCGGAGACAAAGCCTTTCTTGGTATTCACCCCAAGCTTCA
>CAMIWY010000138.1 GCA_946402595.1 uncultured Clostridia bacterium | reverse complement strand
TATGACATCTCCATGAGCAAAATTAAGCATTTTGGAGATTCCGTATACCATCGTATAGCCGAGTGCGATTATCGCATACACACTCCCAAGACTCAGACCCGAAATCAAATTTGTCAAGAAATTCATTTTATTGTCCTTTATTAGTATTCGGTCTATAAGCTATTTTGGGGTGCCGCATATGAAAATGCAGCACCCCCTGTAAACAACTATCTACTTAAGTCAGCAAGAGCTTTACTGCTCAACGTATTTACCATCCTGAATGAGGTAAATCTTAGGAGCCTTATCAACTACACCTGTGGACTCCCACTTCATCTCGCCGGATGCTGTCAGACCAGTGATGCTGAATCCGCCGTTGAACTGTTCTACCATTGCCTCACAGATATCTTCCATGCTTGCATCAGTTCCAAGACCTGTCTTGCCGAATGCTTCATATACTGCATATACGCAGTCATATGCGTCAGCTGCGAACTGGATAGGCTTCTCACCGTAAGCTTTCTGATATGCATCAACGAATGCCTTTGTAGCGTCATCCTCAGCATCTGCAGAGAACGGTGTCAGGAGCAGAGATCCTTCAGCAAGAGCTGTATCGAATCCTTCAAGAGCAAGGATTCCGTCAAGTCCGTCACATCCGAAGTACTTAGGTGCGTATCCCATATCACTTGCCTGCTTCATGATATTCGAAGCCGGTGTGTAGTAGATTGGCAGGAAGATGAAATCAACGTTTGCATTCTTCATGCTGTTGAGCTGTGCACTGAAGTCAGCATTAGCATCATCAGCGAAAGCCTCTGCTGCAGCAACAGTCTTGCCCTTAGCTTCGAATTCAGCTTTGAATGCATCGTAGATTCCTGTTGAGTAGTTGTCTGCGTTGTTATAGATAGCACCAACTACTGCATCAGGATAGTTCTCAGCGATGTAATCTGCTGCGATCTGTCCCTGCTGAGGATCCTGGAAGCAGAGCTGATATACATTGTCATTGCCTTCAACTACAGCTGCTGCAGAAGCAGATGGTGTCAGGGCGAATGTTCTGTTCTCATATGCTTCAGCTGCTACAGCTGTACAAGGTGCAGATGTTACTGTTCCGATAAGAACCTGCATTCCATCGTCCATAAGCTTGTTATAGGCGTTTACTGACTTCTCAGCATCATGCTCGTCATCCTGCATGTCCCATACAAGCTGAACGCCATCAGGATTAGCTGCGTTGATCTCATCAACAGCGAGCTGAGCACCATTATTAACTGCAACTCCGTAGAGAGCTGCCGGTCCGGTCAGAGGTCCGATGCCGCCAAGATGCAACACATTGTCGCCGCCTTCACTGCTGCCGCCGTCACTTGAACCGCCACCGCATGCTGTCATAGCAAATACCATCATTACCGACAGAGCTACGACAAGAAATTTTGTCCAATTCTTCTTCATAATTCTTTCTCCTTTGGTACCTTAGAATTATTTGTCTTTTGACCTGAGTGATAGTTGATGTGTTACCCGTTCGGTCCCGGACTCCCATATCTGCGGTGCTGCCCGTCTGCATGATTAAAGCCCGCATTGCTGCGGGCTCTCGAGTCTGGGTTAATTCGATCTCAGTACTTCCTGTTGCCCTACAGCACAAATCCGCCCTTTTCAAGTCTCTCGACCAGAAGGACGCTTATAATGCTGATAATGACAACGCTTGTTGTAAAGTACATAATGATCTCCTTTCGATTAAGTACAACCGAATTATAGTATTGTGAAGATTTTGTGTCAACACTTTTTTGTGTATTTACTCTAAATTCCGATGCAAAAATTGTGTATGAAATACAGAACAGGAGAATTTTTTGGTCATTTGTCCTCATTTTCGGCGTTTTATCTGCCGTTTTTTGTAAGAAAATCTCAATACGCCATATTGAATCAGCTTCTGATTTACGCAGATTTTTTTCACCTGACGAAAACTAAAGCCGCTCTCACCCGGAGGTGAGAGCGGCCGTTTATCACTTTACAGACTTCTATTGCGGAGTGCCGTCTGAGTTGAAGAGAGGCAGATACTCAAGGAATGTTATATCCTTTCTGTCTGCAGCTTCTCCCTCAGCAAGGACTGCGAATTTGCCTACGAGCTCTCCACCTACAGTATCTACCAGCTGCTCAAGAGCCGCAACGGACTCGCCTGTGCTGATTACGTCATCAACGATCAGGATCTTCTTGCCTGCAAGCTGATCTCTCTCATCGCCGCCGAGGCAGAGCATCTGAACATGGCTTGTAGTGATCGACTTGACCTGGACCATGATTACGTCCTGCATGTAGAGCTTGGCTCCCTTACGCGCTACGATGTATGGCTTGCCGGACTGCTTGGCCATCTCATACGTAAGAGGAATGCCCTTGGTCTCAGCAGTAAGGAGGACGTCAAAATCCGGTGCAAGCTTGAGGAGTTCTCTTGCGCATGCTTCCGTGATCTCAACATCGTTGAACATAATAAATCCTGCAATGTACAGATCATCCGTGATTTTGCAGAGCGGCAGGTTTCTCTCCAGACCTGCAATCGTCATCTTGTATTCCATAGTCATAGTCCTTTCTGTTCTGTTCAGAATAAATGAGCATTACTATTATACTCTCACACAATAAAAAATGCACCACCTATTCATGGCGGTGCATCCTGTTTGCTACTCCCAGCGGTGGATTGCATCGGCTCTGCCTTCGCTGGCGCTCGGCAATCGGTGGGAGTTACTCCCACGGTACCATCTTTCCGACTACCATGTATCTCGCATTCTGATATTCGTATGCGCAGGTACTCAGAATGACGAGCCTGTCATCTGTCGTGATTTTCTCGTCTGTCGTATATGTTGCAAGGCTATTGATCAGGTCAATGTAGCCCTGCTTGCCCTCTTCATCATGGAAGTTCGTAGTATATATAGCGCTGTCAGACGGCTGGTGCACGAAAGCGCATATCTTCAGATGATACTTGCCTTCAGGCGTAATAAGCTCGAACTGCGGATGCTCCTTACAGTACTCAGGGTCCTTGAGTTCCTTGATATCGCCGAACATCGTATGGTCCTGCATATGGTGTCCGTAGACTATGGTATTGAACTGATTAAACGGTTCTTCTGTAATTGCATCCGCAAACAGTGTTCCTCCCAGTGTCCATGTCCCGTCGAACGAGATGTGCAGGTAGTAATCGTTATCCTTTCCCTGAACTATCGGATAGTTGATGTTGGTGCTTTCATAGTAAAGCCATCCGACTATGTCAGGATTGATCTTGCGAAGGGCGTCAAAATCGATTTCTCCGTTGAAGCCTTCAGGCATCGCGGTCTCAGCGATCCTGCTGTATATATCTCTGTTGACCTTGTAGTCATGCATGATCTTATACACTCTGTATCCCGAGAACACAACAATGCCAGCAAGACATACCATGATTATGTCAAGCGCTATCCGTCTTACCTTGCTTTTCTTTTTCTTCATCGCAGATTTTGCCTTTCCGGCGCCCGTTCCCTTTATTCAGGAATCACTACGCCTTCATATCCCTTCAGGAATCCGTAAATGAGCGGCAGCGCCTTTTCTACGCCGCCTTCCTCATAGGATTCTATGTTCATCGGCATGACAGGATCGTGGAGAGACTTTCTAAGCAGGAACCAGCCCTTGCTTCCGTCCAGGTCATAATTGACGCGGACTCCCTCGTAGTTAGGAACTTCGAGTTCAAGTCCCGATGTCTCCTTGACCCACTTTTCCATGTCTTCGATCACTCTGGCCCCGAGAGCGCTGAAGTCATCGCCTTCAAGTCCGAATCTTATCTCGCAGGATTCAGCCGGACTTTCAAGTCCTTCAAGCAAAGCGGTAATGTCCTTCCCCTCTGCCTTAAGCTTCGCTGCGTTTATCACTATCTGAACGGCGAGGAACGCCCCGTCGTCAAGATAGAAGTTATCCGTATATGCAGCATGTCCCGATGTCTCCATTGCAAGGAACGCCTGTCCGCCGTCTGCATTTATCTCCCTGGCCTTGTTTATAACATTCCTGTAGCCCCTCTTGTATCTGAGGTGCTTAAGGCCCAGCTTTCCTTCAAGGAAATCATGCAGCTGATCCGATGTTACGCTGTCTGTTACAACAGTGCCTCCCGGATAGTCCTCTGCCGCAAGAGCTGCAGCAAGAGCGACCGCCTCATTTCTTGCGATCGGCTTGCCGTCAGGTCCGACAGCTGCAGATCTGTCTACGTCTGTATCGAATATAAGCCCGAGGTCGGCCTTGCTGTCAAGCACAGCTTTGCATATTGATGCCATTGCCTCATCATTCTCAGGATTAGGCTGATGGTTAGGGAAAGTTCCGTCAGGCTCGAGGAACTGGCTTCCGCTGATATCAGCTCCCATAGGCTCGAGTACATCTTTTGCGAAAAATCCGCCGGCACCGTTTCCGGCATCGACCACGATATGCATGCCGCTGAGTCCGCCGGGCACGTCCTTAAGTCCGAGAGAGATCATCTGTCTCAGGTATGCCGCATACATCTGAAGTACGTTGGTATCTCTCTGCTCGAAGTACTCACCTACAAAATTATATTTAGATGCTCTCTTAAGTATTTCCGTGATGTCTTCCCTGTCCAGCCCGCCTTCTTTTGTGAAGAACTTGAAGCCGTTCCTGTTCCACGGAAGATGGCTCGCCGTTATCATGACAGCGCCGTCAAAATCCAGCTGCGGCAGCACGGTCGACATGAACATCGCAGGAGTGGATGCCAGTCCTGCATCGTAGCACTCTGCTCCGAACATGGTCATGCCCTTGAGGAGCGCCTCAGTAAGCGGACCTGCGCTGAGCCTTGAATCGTGTCCGACTGCGATTCTGAGGTCATAAGGATTTTTGCCTGCCTTGAAACCCAGCCAGTATGCAAAGGCACCGCCAATCGCTCCTGCAGCCTCAGGTGTCAGATTGACCTCTTCTCCCGCAACACCTTCCAGTGCTACTCCGCGTATATCACTGCCGTTCTGCAGCTTCATGAAATCTATCATCATAATCTCCTTGTTTATGTATTACCCGGGGAATGTCTGCATGTTATTTTTCAA
>CAMIWY010000137.1 GCA_946402595.1 uncultured Clostridia bacterium | reverse complement strand
CTGAGGATATCATCCCCGTCTTCATCTCTGAAGTGACCTTCAGTCGAGTTGTGATAGTAGAAATTGTATTCATCATCTGATGCAGGGATCTCTGCGTTCCTGTCACGGTCAAGCTTTTCGATCACGTCCTGAAGGTGGGAGATCATCATGATGCAGCCCATCTTGAGCCCGGCGAATTCGGCGTATCTTTCGGGCGTGACCTCGGTCTCGGACACATTTATGAAATCCCTGAACCTGTATTCATCCTCAGGCCCTCTGATGATATTGTCCACCAGCGTGATGTGCTTGACATCGAGGTAATCCTTCTTATGTGAAATGACGATGCAGTCCTTGAATCTGTTAGGTCCGAAGACTATGCTGTCCCCTTCGAATCCCTTGTGCCCTGCGATCCATGCCCTGCCCAGAGGAGTATCCATGTCCCTGATCCGGCTGTACAGCTGCGCGATGGTCAGGTCAGTCTTTATTACCTTCTCATATACGCTGCGGTCATTGAACTTTCCGCTGCCTCTGTTCCAGAATATCCCGAATGAGAGCAGCAGGATTATTCCTCCCATGATGAATCTGCCTACCGATATGGCGAGGAGCCCGCTTACAGCAGCGAGGATCCCCACCCACTTCATAGCTCTGTCCTGCTTCATAAATACAATGGTCCTTCTGTGTGTTTTCTGATTTTATGCCTTGAGAAGCTTGTCCACTGCATTGCGGATAGCCTTGCGGCGCTTTTCAGCCTCTTCTGCAGTGCTTCCCTTGGCCATGACATAGGTCTTGACCTTAGGCTCTGTTCCCGACGGTCTTACAGCTACAGCACATCCGTCCTCAAGATCGTAGAAGAGAACGTTGCTCTTAGTGAATCCCGGGATATCTGTCATGTAGTCCTTGAGTCCTGTGACCTTAAGTCCGATCTTCGCCGGCTGGTCAGCTCTGATGTTGGTCATTACAGCCTTCATCTTGTCCTGAGCATCATAGCCTTCGAATACAGCGGATTCGGTGTTCTCAATGTAATATCCGTACTTCTTATACAGCTCCTGGAGTCCTTCATATACGGACATTCCCTTAGCCTTGTAGTAGCAGCCAACCTCAGCCATCATCATTGCAGCGAATACGGCATCCTTGTCTCTTGCATATGTGCCGCCAAGGAATCCGATGCTCTCCTCGAATCCGAAGATAAAGTTCTCGTCACCGCCCTCATCGTGCTGCTTGATCTTCTCACCGATGAACTTGAATCCGGTGAGAACTTCGTACATCTTTACATCGTTCATCTCGCAGATCCTGTTGGCCATTACTGTCGAAACGATGGATTTGCAGACAAAAGGCTTGTACGGCATTGTTCCGAGCTCTTTTCTCATTGTGATGATGTAGTCGAGCATCAGGCATGCTATCTGGTTTCCTGTCAGGACCTTATAGCTGTCCCCGTCCTTGACTACAGCTCCGCATCTGTCACTGTCAGGGTCAACTCCGATGACGAGCTCCGCACCGTTCTTTTCAGCGTACTCGATAGCGAGTGCAAAACCCTCGGTGTTCTCAGGGTTAGGTGATTTTACAGTCGGGAAGTTTCCGTCAGGTACCATCTGCTCCTCTACAGGGATGATAGCTCCGTAGCCCTGTCTCTTAAGGATCTCAGGAACCAGTTTGTAGCCTGCTCCGTGGAACGGAGTGAAGACGATCTTCATCTCAGGTCCTACCTGCTCGATATACTTGCGGGTGATGGAGGTCTCCATTACCTTCCTGATGTATACCTCGTCCATGTCCTTTCCGAGGATCTCAATGATGCCTTCCTCGCGTGCCTTGAGGTAGTCTGTAAGTTTTACATCCTTGAATATATCGATCTTGGCGATCTCAGCGGATACTACATCTGCATGCTCAGGTCCGAGCTGTGCTCCGTCCGCCCAGTATGCCTTGTATCCGTTATATTCCTTAGGATTGTGGCTTGCAGTGATGTTGATGCCGGCGATGGAGTCTGTCTGTCTGACAGCGAATGACAGCTCCGGAGTAGGTCTCATATCGTCAAAGAGATACACCTTTATGCCGTTTGCCGCGAGTACTCTTGCAGCCTCTTCCGCAAACAGTCTGGAGTTGTTCCTGGAATCATGTGCGATAGCCACTCCGTGTCCCTCAGTGGAGGTGCCGCCTATCTGGCCGCCCTTTTCTATGATGAGATTGGCAAGTCCCTGAGTAGCATATCTTACTGTATATACATTCATGTTGCCGATACCGGCTTTCATTGTCCCTCTGAGTCCTGCTGTTCCGAACGAGAGCATTGCCTTGAATCTTCCCTCTATCTCAGCCTCGTTCCCTGCGATGCCCATAAGCTCCGTCTTGGTGGCGCTGTCAACAACATCCGACTCCAGCCAGTACTTGTACTCTTCCATGTAAGTTCTCATGTGTTCCTTCTCCCTTCAGCTTTGCATTAACCAACGTTTTCAAACTGTGAATTGTACAGGTCTGCATACGCACCTCCCCTCGCAAGGAGTTCTTCATGCGTTCCCTGTTCTACTATATCTCCGTGATCCATTACCAGGATCAGATCTGCGTTTTTGATCGTCGAAAGCCTGTGCGCGATAATGAAGCTCGTCCTGTCATGAGTCAGTGCATCCATAGCCTTCTGGATCTCTTCCTCAGTCCTCGTATCTACTGAAGAAGTCGCCTCATCCAGGATCAGGAGCCTCTTGTCAGCAAGTATAGCTCTTGCGATCGTAAGAAGCTGCCTCTGGCCTTCGGAGATGTTGGTCGCATCCTCATTGAGGACCATCCTGTAGCCTCCCGGCAGAGTCCTGATGAAGTGATGTGCCTTCGCTGCCTTTGCTGCCGCGATTATCTCCTCGTTGGTAGCATCTTCTCTTCCGAACTTTATATTATCTTTGATAGTGCCCTTGAACAGCCATGTGTCCTGCAGGACCATCGCGAAGCTGTCTCTGTGCGCCTTTCTGGTGAGATCTCTTATGTCCCTTCCGTCGACTTTTATAGCTCCGCTGTTTACATCATAAAACCTCATGAGCAGCTTGACAATAGTGGTTTTGCCCGCACCTGTATGTCCTACGATGGCGATCTTCTGTCCCGGCTTGACTTTTGCGCTGAAATCGTGGATTACAATGTGATCAGGATCATATCCGAATGAAACATGATCGAACTCAACGGCGCCTTCTATCTCGCCGGCATCATCTATAGCATCCGGCCTGTCAGTCTCCTCTTCCTCTTCAAGGAACTCAAACACTCTCTCAGCAGCCGCTGCCATGGACTGCACCTGATTCATTATCTGCGCGATCTCCTGGATAGGCTGGCCTATGTTCTTGACGTACTGTACGAATGCCTGGATGTCCCCTACGCCTATTGCGCCACGGACGCACAGGATGCCTCCGGCGATGGCAACGCCCGCATATCCGAGGTTGCTCACTATCCTCATGAGAGGACGCATCATGCCTGACAGGAACTGGGATTTCCATGCGGATTCATAGAGCTTCTCATTGGCCTTGCTGAATTCTTCAGTCATCTCCTTCTCGCGGTTGAAAGCCTTGATGACAAGATGTCCTGAGAAATTCTCCTCGACCTGTCCGTCAATTATTCCGAGGTATTCCTGCTGCGCCTTGAAATGCGGCTGGGACACCTTTATGAGCATTGCCATCACGACAGCGGACAGCGGCACGACCAGAAGGGCTATTATCGTCATAGTGACATTGATGGTCAGCATGACTATCACTATGCCGGCCATGCTTACTATCGCCCATATGAAGTTGGATATGCTCTGGCTCAGTGCCTGGCCGAGTGTATCCACATCGTTGGTGATCCTGGAGAGTATCTCTCCGGTCTGGACACGTTCAAAATACCCGACAGGCATGCGGCTTATCTTCTCAGAGATATCGCGTCTCATGCGGTAGACTATCTTCTGCGTGATATTCGTCATGATGAAGGCCTGCAGCCACTGTGCAAAAGCTCCGACGGCATACAGGAACATCGTGAGCATCAGGACTTTGCCGACAGCTTCAAAGTCGATGCCGCCCGTGCCCCTGAGCCTGGCCATGACGCCCTCCGCGATAAGCGTGGTCGCGCGCCCCATTACCTTAGGACCGACTGTTTCGAAAATTGTAGCCAGTGCTGCAATGAAGACAACGAAAACTACAGCAAGCTTATACCCTCCCATGTAACTGAGGGTATCGCTCACCGCCTTGCGGAAGTTCTTAGGCTTCTCCGCACCGGCCAGTATCGCGCTCGGGCCTCCGCCGCCTCTCCGCTTTCTCCGCGTATTATTCTGCTGGCTGTTTTCGTTTTCTGCCATCCGCTGTATCTTCTGTCTCCGTTATACTGCCTCAAGCTCACGCTCAGAGAGCTGTGACCTCGCTATATCCTGATATATGCTGCAGCTCTTCATGAGCTCTGCATGTGTGCCTTTTCCTGCTATCCTGCCCTCATCGAGCACGATGATCTGCTCAGCATTGAGTATCGTACCGACCCTCTGAGCCACGATTATTCTGACCGAATCAGCAATATTCTTCTCAAGAGCCTTTCTGAGCGCTGCATCAGTCTTCATATCCAGAGCCGAGAATGAATCATCGAAGATCATGATCTCAGGCTTCTTGATGACAGCTCTTGCAATAGCAAGCCTCTGCTTCTGACCTCCGGATACGTTGGCACCGCCCTGTGAAATGACGCTGTCATATCCTTCAGGACGCTCATCAATGAATCCTGTCGCCTGAGATATCTCCGCAGCGAGGCGGACTTCCTCATCAGTCGCATCCTCATCGCCCCAGCGTATGTTTTCCCCGATAGTGCCTGAGAAGAGTATTCCTTTCTGAGGGACATAGCCTATCGAGTCTCTCAGGGAGCGGAGTGTTATGTCTCTTACGTCCCTGCCGCCCACAGTAACTCTGCCTTCAGTAACATCGAAGAACCTCGGTATGAGGCTTATGAGCGTTGTCTTGCCGCATCCGGTAGATCCGATGATAGCGGTAGTCTCACCCGGTCTTGCCTCAAAATCTATGTCTGTCAGGACATTCTCTTCTGCGTCAGGATACATGA
>CAMIWY010000136.1 GCA_946402595.1 uncultured Clostridia bacterium | reverse complement strand
CGATTTTCGCTGTCGGCAATGCTCCGACGGCTCTCATAACGCTGAGAAACATGTACGATGAAGGAAGGTTCACGCCGGATTTTGTGATCGGTGTGCCGGTGGGTTTTGTGAATGTTGTGGAGGCCAAGGAGCTGATACTCGAAACGGACATACCGCACATCGTCAACAGGGGCAGGAAAGGCGGAAGCAATGTGGCCGCCGCCATCGTGAATGCTCTGGTATACGGGATATGAGAAGCAGACCGGTAAAGGGGTATCGGCGCTGAATTATAGGGAAGCATAATGGCAGAGTTCAGGAAAGGATTCACAACAGGAAGCTGTGCGGCGGCCGCTGCGAAGGCTGCATGCAGGATGCTCCTCTCGGGAAGTGAGGTGGACAGGATATCCATAATCACGCCGAAGGGGCCGGCTTTTGATGCTGAGATCCTGAATACTGAGAGGACTGCTGAATATGTAAAGTGCGCGGTGCGTAAGGACGGGGGAGATGACCCTGACATCACGACCGGTGCACTTATAGAGGCAGAGGTGAGATTCGCAGGCACTGAAGAAGGTACTGAAGAGGGCGATGCACCGCGCGTCATCATAAAAGGCGGTAAGGGTGTCGGCCGTGTCACAAGGCCGGGCCTCGACCAGCCTGTGGGGGAAGCTGCAATAAACTCGGTCCCGCGGGAGATGATCACGCGGGAGGTCACTGAGGTCCTCGACATGTTCGACTGCAGTGAGGCAGTAACTGTGACCATATCGGTACCTGAGGGAGAGGAGCTCGCTTTGCACACCTTCAACCCGAGACTCGGGATCGAAGGCGGGATATCCATAATCGGGACATCCGGCGTGGTAGAGCCGATGAGCCGGCAGGCGATCCTCGATACGATAAGGGTCGAGCTGAGGCAGAAGAGAGCCGAGGGACACGACATCGCTTTCATATCCCCGGGCAACTACGGGCTCGACTTCATGAAAGCGACTTACGGTGTCGACCTCGACAGGAGCGTCAAGTGCAGCAATTTTGTCGGCGAGACCATCGACATGATATGTGAGCTCGGGTTCAGCGGGATGCTGCTGACGGGACACATAGGCAAGCTGGTCAAAGTGGCCGGCGGCATCATGAACACTCACTCGCGCGAGGCTGACTGCAGGATGGAGATAATCGCTGCGGCCGCGGTCAGAGAGGGTGCGGACACAGAGATTCTAGGGCGGATCCTCGACTGCCTGACGACGGAGGAGGCCTACGGCATTCTCTATGAGGCGGGCCTGGCTGAGAAGGTGTCTCAGCGGATCATGGACCGCATAATGTATAACCTTGACAGAAGGGCCGGCGGGAAACTGGACATCGGCTGCATCGTGTATTCCAAGGAGTACGGGCAGCTCGCGGCATCGGACAGAGCCGCCGGAATGATAGAAGAGAACAGGACGAAGTGGAATGGATAAGGTGCAGGAGAACATGCAGGATAAGATGCAGAATACAGCACAGGTATACTTTGTAGGAGCCGGCCCGGGAGCGGCCGACCTCATCACGGTAAGAGGCATGAAGCTCATAGAGCAGGCGGATGTCGTCATCTATGCGGGATCGCTTGTGAACCCGGCGCTTCTTGGCTATGCGAAGGAGGGCACTGAGATACACAACAGCGCTCACATGACCCTCGAGCAGGTACTTGAAGTGATGAAGGATGCTGCAGATGCGGGCAAAACAGTAGTCAGGCTCCACACAGGAGATCCTAGTCTGTACGGTGCCGTAAGAGAGCAGATGGACGCGCTCGATGAGATGGGTATTTCGTATGAATCGTGTCCTGGCGTCACCGCCGCATTCGGAGCCGCAGCATCGATGGACATAGAGTACACTTTGCCCGGAATATCCCAGTCGCTCATCTTCACGAGAATGGCGGGCCGCACCGACGTTCCTGAAAAGGAAAGCATCGAGAGCTGGGCGGCTCACAGAGCGAGCATGGCGATCTACCTCAGCACGGGAATGCTCGAAGAGCTGTCGCAGAGACTTATCGCGGGCGGCTATGAGGCGGACACGCCGGCAGCCATCATTTACAAAGCGACCTGGCCTGAGGAAGAATACTACTACTGCAGAGTCGATGAGCTGGCTGAGACGGCTGCGGCACATGGGATAACCAAGACAGCTCTGGTGCTCGTGGGCGATGTTCTCGCCAAGAGCATGAGCGGATACGAGAAGTCGAAGCTGTATGACAAGACATTTTCTACAGAATTCAGGGCAGCTGAGAAGTAGAAGGTGGAGGAATTGGTCCTGAGTGTGGCCTTGAGGTGAGGTAATTTGGCAAAATTGCTGCTAAATTGGTCCTCTGTGTGGTCCCGAGGTGAGGAATTGTGTCAAATGTGCTGCGGAATTGGTCATATGCGTGGTCCTGAATTGAAATAATAGATCCATGAAGATAAAAATAATCACTTTTACTGAAAAAGGAGCGGAGCTGGCTGCCGGATTGAAGGCGGCTCTCGGCGGACACGAGACTGAGCTGTGCCTGAGGGGCAAAGCCCAGGGCGTTAGTGCGAACGTGGAGTCTCTTGATGATCTCTGCAGGGAAGCCTTTGAGCAGGGAACGGCGCTCGTGTTCATAAGTGCGATGGGAATCGCGGTCAGATCGGTTGCGCCGTTTGTTCAGGACAAGCTGACGGATCCGCCGGTGATAGTGATGGATGAGCTGGGGCTGCATGTCATACCGGTGCTGTCGGGACACATGGGCGGAGCTAACGGTCTGGCACTCGAGATAGCTGAAGCGACTGGGGCGGATCCGGTGATCACTACGGCGACAGATATAAATGAGACATTTTCAGTTGATCTGTTCGCGAAGGAGAACGGACTCAGGATTGTGAACAGGGATGGTATCGCGAAGGTGTCAGCTTCGGCTCTTAAGGGTAAGCCAGTCACGATATCCATTAAAGACTATCCGCCGCAGGAGGCTGTGGATGTGATAATTGCTGACGATATGGAGCTGGCTGACTCGGATGAAGGTGAAGGAAAGAAGGCAGAAAGACCGGCAGTTGAAAGCCTGGCGACGATCAGGCTGTGTCCGGGCAGGTATGCTGTAGGCATGGGCTGCAGGAAGGGCAAAAGCTTTGATGAGATAAGAGAGTTTGCAGAGCGTGTTCTGGCGGATAACGGCATAGATGCTGCAGAGGTCGGGGCGGTCGCAACTATAGACATAAAGGCGGAGGAGCCTGGAATAAAGGCTCTGGCGGAATACTGGAAGGTGCCGCTGATCACATACGAAGCGTCACTTCTAGAGAAGGTGCAGGGAGATTTTGCATCATCAGAATTCGTCAAGAAGACGGTCGGAGTGGACAGCGTGGCAGAGCGTTCGGCGGTGCTTGCTGCGGGAAGCGGCTCAAAGCTGATCGTACGCAAGCAGGCGGAGAACGGCATGACGATCGCAGTAGCCGAAAAGCACTGAGCCATATATGTAATCAGAGATAAAGCAGACTGCGGACGATGAGATCAGGTAGTGTGCTGACAGATCAGGAAAAAGAAAGAGACGGTAAGTATGATCACAGTAGTCGGAATGGGACCGGGAAAAGAAGCGATGATGACGGAGGAAGCTCTGGCAGCACTGGACAGGGCGGACGTTATTATCGGGTATACGGTGTACCTTGAGCTGCTCGGAGACAGGTTTTCGGATAAAGAATATCTGTCAACTCCTATGAAGCAGGAGGTAGAGCGCTGCAGGATGTGCTTTGAGCAGGCTGCGATGGGCAAAGAGGTCGCCATGATATGCAGCGGAGACGCCGGAATATACGGGATGGCGTCCCTTATGTTCGAGCTGGGAGAGGAATACGACGCACAGAATCCGGGGGCATCGATGCTGACAGATATATGCGTGATCCCGGGGATCACTGCGGCTTCTAGCGGAGCGGCAGTACTCGGAGCACCGCTGAATCACGACTTCTGCGTGATCAGTCTGTCGGACCTTCTGACTCCGTGGGACCTTATCGAGAAGAGACTCAGAGCTGCAGCGGACGGAGATTTTGCGATAGCTATATACAATCCATCCAGCCGCAAGAGGCACGACTATCTGCAGAAGGCATGTGACATCCTGCTCGAGAAGGCTGATCCTGAAAGGGCGTGCGGCTACGTCAGGAACATCGGGCGAGACGGAACAGAGGCTCAAGTGTGCACACTGGCAGAGCTGAGAGATACGCAGGTCGACATGTTCACGACAGTGTTCGTAGGTAATTCGCAGAGCAGGATCATAGGAGACAGGCTCGTAACGCCGAGGGGATACAGGAAATGAAACCGATTATTTTTTCCGGGACAACTGAAGGAAGGACGCTCTCTGAGAAGCTGACCGCATCCGGCATCGCGCACATCGTGTGCGTGGCGACTGAGTACGGTGAGCTTGTCATGGAGCCGAGCAGGTATGCGGATGTGCGCAGGGGCAGACTCAGGGCGCTTCAGATGTATGACCTCATCAAGGAGGAGGGCAGCATGGTTTTCGATGCCACTCATCCTTATGCTGCTGAGGTATCTCACAATATTCTGACGGCGTGCAAAGCGGCGGCCAGGGAGTACGTGAGGATCCTGAGGCCTGAGGATGCCGCCGTGATGCCGGAGGATGCAGAATTGCATGTTTTCGGGGATGCAGCGTCATGCGCTGAGGCTCTTAAGGAGACTGGGGGAAACATCCTGCTGACTACGGGCAGCAAGGAGCTCGGTATATATGCGGCTGATGAAGGTGTGAGGAGCAGGCTCTATGCGAGAGTTCTGCCGTCACTTGAGAGCATCAGGCTGTGTGAGGAGGCAGGCTTAAGCGGCAAGCAGATAATTGCCATGCAGGGCCCGTTCATCAGGGAAACTGATGCGGCGCTCATCCGCCAGTTCGACATCAGGGTGCTGGTGACCAAGGCGAGCGGCAGGGCCGGAGGAGCGCCTGACAAGATCAGGGCCGCAGCCGAGGCTGGCATCCCTGTATACCTTATAGGCAGACCGGCTGAGGAGACAGGCATCTCTGTCAGCCAGGCACTCAGGCAGTATTTCGGCATAGGAGGAAGGCTGCGCCTTGATCTTGTCGGAACGGGCCCGGGA
>CAMIWY010000135.1 GCA_946402595.1 uncultured Clostridia bacterium | reverse complement strand
CGTTCAGAAGGTATACTTCAACTGCGATCTTGACATAGACTGATAATCACAGAGATTTTCATATTCCTGGGATATACGTTAAAGTATCTTTAATTGAACCTACACTTACTTAAAGGGATTCTGATGCGGAAGCATTATGTAAAGCCTCCGGTGAGGGGACTACAGAAGCCATGCTTAAGAAGTACCCACCTTATCTGTTACCGATAGGGCGTCAATTAATGGCTTGACGGTATTTCGGGAATTTTTTGTTTTTTGGTGTATTGTGATACAATACAAATATATTTGGAAATTTTCGCGGGTTTTTGAAGGGGATGCATCATGAAAATGAAGAAAATCGATATTGGAGATATCGAAGGTTTCAAACTTGGAAATGCTGAAAACACAGAAGCCGGGACAGGCGTAACAGTAATCATTTCCGAAGAAGGCGCTGTTGCCGGTGCCGATGTAAGAGGGGGAGGTCCTGCAACCAGAGAGACTGATCTTCTCAGACCTGAGAATACAGTAGATAAAGTGCACGCTGTCGTACTGAGCGGCGGCTCTGCATTCGGTCTCGAAGCTGCATCGGGTGTAATGCGCTCACTTGCTGAAAGAAGCATCGGCTTCCAGGTTGACGAAGGCATATATGTTCCGATCGTTCCGGGAGCATCATTATACGATCTTCCGGTCGGCAGATCAGATGTATTTCCTGATGTTGAAATGGGACGTACAGCTGTAGAGAACGCCTATGAAGGTGAATTCTCCGGCGGTAATCATGGTGCAGGCACAGGTGCTACTGTCGGTAAATACAAGGGATACCGCAGAGCTATGAAGACCGGTCTCGGCACATTTGCCTGCGGCGACGACTTCATCCAGGTCGGTGCCGTAACTGCTGTAAATGCCATCGGAGACATTTACAATGGTGCCGGCAATATAATTGCAGGGCTGCGTACTGTTGACGGTTCAGCCATCAAGGGAACCATAAGAGTACTCAAGGGCATGGTCCATGACGAGTCTTCACCTGATCTTGATCTGACAGATATCAAGACTATAGCTGCAGCAGAAGCCCTCAAGAAGAAATCCGACGAGAGCAGGGCAGAGATATCATCCGTCCATGTGAGTGATGCCCCTCATTCCGAGGAGGATGTCACTGATGAAAAAGATGAGATCGTAAAGGCAATGATGGATTCCTACAATCAGGAGAATCCGCCTGCAGTTGAGGACGAATATCTGAGCATGCCTGAACCTGTGGAATCACCGGAACCAGCTCCGGTTATTGCAGAAGTATCAGAAGAACCGGCTGAACCGGCCGCAGACACACCTGATGCTGCAGAAATACCTGCTGCTGAGGCTGCTCCTGTTGAGACAGCAGAAGAGCATGAGGCGGTGCACGTTGAGCAGACGGAAGAGCCGGAGCCGGTTGCTGCTGTACAGGAAGAAGAGCCTGCAGCTCCTGAAACACCAGCTGCTGAAAGAGCCGCAGCTTATGAAAGAACTCCGGCTCGTGCCGAAGACGAATATGTCCTGACTGATGAAGACAAGCTGGACATGGGATATGATATTCCGTTCAATACAGTCATTTCATGCGTCATAACCAATGCGGAACTAACCAAAGCACAGGCCTGCAAGCTTGCACAGATACTTCATGATGCATATGCAAGAGCTATCAAGCCTGTTCACGGTACTCTTGACGGTGACACGATATTCGTCATGGCTTCCGGCAAACAGAAAGTCAACTTCGATGCATTCGCTGCTCTCGCAACTGATGTACTTCAGTATGCGATAATAGACGGTGCTTCTTCAGCTGAAGGCGCATATGGTCTTCCGGCAGCCCGCGACATGATTCATAAATAAACTTCACAGGAAAACAACATGGAAAAACTCGTTTTAATAGACGGAAACAGTCTGCTGTTCAGGGCGTATTTTGCGATGCGCCCTATGGTGACATCTAAAGGCATCCACACCCAGGGCGTGTTTGCCTTTATTAATATGCTCAATAAGATCATCAGGGACTATGAGCCTGACTATATCGCTGTGGCATTCGACATGAAGGATCCTACATTCAGACACAGGGAGTATGAAGGATACAAAGCCGGACGTCAGCAGACTCCGATAGAACTCCTGACTGAAATACCATGGATGCACAGGGTGCTTGAGGCAATGAATATTGCTGTCCTTGAAATGTCAGGATATGAAGCAGATGACATCATCGGGACACTGTCTGTAAAAGGTACTGAGGCAGGCTTCAGGACCCTCATAATCAGCGGAGACAAGGACGGACTGCAGCTTGTGAGTCCAAGTGTCCATGTACTGATCAACAAGCGCGGAATGAGCGAATTTGACGTCTATGACGAAGCTGCAATGAAGGAGAGATACAACCTCACACCGCAGCAGTTCATTGACCTGAAGGGTCTCATGGGCGACAAGTCTGATAACATTCCGGGAGTACCGGGTATCGGTGAGAAGAAGGGAATAGCTCTTCTGGAACAGTACGGGTCGGTCGAAGGCATTCTTGAGCATGCAGAAGAGATCAAGGGCAAAATGGGCGAGAACATCCGCGCCAATGCAGAATCGGCAAGGAAATCAAAGTGGCTCGCTACTATTAAAACGGACACGCCGGTCGAATTCACATGGGAGCAGCTTAAATTCACTGCTCCGGACACTGAAAAGCTCATAGAAGTATATACAGAGCTTGAATTCAATTCATTCATCAAAAAACTGCAGGCAGAAGGAGCAGTCACAGCAGAGGATGCTGTGACCGGAGGGCGCGACCATGCGGCTGAATTCGGAAACATCAGCATAGTCAGTCCTGAAGAATTCCTCTCATCTGCAGAATCAGGAAGCATAGTATTCACTGATGCCGTCACTGATGCGAGCCATCTCAGGCTCCCTGAGTTCAGCGGGATCGCACTTTACGACCCTGATAATAACAGAGGCTGCATGATTGAATTCACTCCTATGGATACAGGACTGTGGCTCGACAGGATCAATGAAAAGGGCTTCAGGCTTGCAGGCTGCGGTCTCAAGAAGACACTCTATGCTTTCCTCAGCCATTCCGGCAGATGTCCTCAGCCATATTACGATGTGAAGATAGCAGAATACCTTCTGGATCCGAACAGGCAGAAATACCCACTGGACAAGCTGCTTCTGCGATATGCAGGTTATGCTGCAAAGGAAACTGAAGCAGAGACTCTGAGTGATGATGTATCCTACGATTCATCAGCCCTTACAACGGAGGACTGCCTCAGAAGGGCATTTTACTCTGCCGCTGTTATGGCGGAGCAGTCAAAAGCCCTGGATGAAAAAGGCCTCAGGCAGCTCTTTGACACCTGCGAGATGCCTCTTGTCAGGACAATTTCCGCGATGGAGCTTGAAGGCATCACCTGTGACCCTGAAATCCTCGGCTCGATCGGGAGCGAGATCACAGAAAAGATCACCGTACTCGAGCAGAGCATCTACAGTGAAGCAGGTACTGAGTTCAATATAAACTCACCTAAACAGCTCGGCACCATACTTTTTGAAAAGATGGGCATCCCTTATCCGAAGGCAAAGGGCAAGAGCAAATCGGGCAGTTATTCAACAGCTGCCGATATTCTGGACAAACTCAGAGACAGCTACGGCATCGTCGCTGATATCCTCGAATACCGTAAGCTTGCCAAGCTGAACAGTACATATGTCGAAGGTCTTAAGGCTGTGATCGCCGAGGACGGCAAAGTGCATCCGCATTTCATGCAGACTGTAGCCGCGACCGGAAGACTGAGCTGTACAGAGCCTAATCTTCAGAACATTCCTGTACGTGATGATTACGGCAGACTAATAAGAAAAGCTTTCGTGACTGAGTCAGAGAACAATTCATTCACAGGCTCAGACTATTCACAGATAGAGCTGAGGATACTCGCATCACTCAGCGGTGATGAATCGCTGATAAGCGACTTCAGGCAGGGTAAGGATATACATAAGGCTACCGCAGCAAGAGTCTTTGACATTCCTGAGGACGAGGTCACTCCTCTTGACAGAACGAGAGCCAAAGCCGTTAACTTCGGAGTTGTGTACGGCATGAGCGGCTTCGGGCTGGGTGAAAGTCTCAATATCTCAAGAACTGAGGGTCAGCGTTATATCAACGATTATTTTTCCAAGCACAAGGCAGTCAAGGACTATCTTGACCGTCAGATCGAGGAAGGAGAGCAGAACAGAGAAGTCAGAACTTATTTCGGCAGGGTAAGACAGATACCGGAATTTGCTTCACGTAAATTCATGGAGAGAGAGCTTGCCAGAAGACTCGCGATGAACACCCCGATACAGGGCACTGCTGCTGATGTGATCAAGATAGCAATGAATTCTGTGTCGTCAGAGCTTGAAAAGCGCGGACTCAGGTCCAGACTCATACTCCAGATCCATGACGAACTGATAGTTGAAGGACCTGACAGCGAGATCGAAGAAGTGAAGCAGGTGCTTGATGAGTGCATGCGCGGTGCTGCTGATCTTGCAGTGGAGCTGACTGTGGATATCCATACAGGCAAAACGTGGTATGAATTAAAATAATCGTTGAAATCTGATATTTCCTTAGGGTGATAAGTTCTCGAAGAGCTTTTCGTCACATTTTTGAGTCCTTACGGGTGACACGCTCTTCTGCGAAATCACCCTCCGGAAAATCAGATTTCAACTCTTGCTACATATTTTTAAACGCCAGGAAGGAAAACGTAATGATTACTATAGCAATCACGGGAGGGATAGGCTCCGGAAAATCCACTGTGACCGATTATCTTATTGAAAAGGGATATACAGTTATAGATGCAGATGCCATGTCACGTGCCATGACTGCGGCAGGCGGCAAGGCAATGCCTTATATCATGGAACACTTCGGTCCTGACTATATCAATGCAGATGGCAGCCTCAACAGGGTCGCCATGAGGAATCTTGTCTTCAGAAACCCTAAGTACAAGGCAATACTGGAAGAAGGTACAACTAAAGTTGTACTTGAAGACATTGAAAAGATCAAAGCTGAAAAGCGTGAAGCGGGTGAGAAAGCGCTGTTTTTTGACATACCGCTCCTGTTCGAGACTC
>CAMIWY010000134.1 GCA_946402595.1 uncultured Clostridia bacterium | reverse complement strand
AAAATGGCTGCGCGCATGACAGGCGACCTGCTGTTCACCCACCGCGGTTTCTCAGGGCCTGTCATTCTGAACATTTCAAGATATGCTGAGCCCGGTGGGACCTTGTCCGTCAGCTACGGCAAAGCCATTGAAAACCTGCCGAAGCGCATGCAGAAAGTCCTCGAATCACGATCAAAAGGACCGTCAGGCGATATCCGTACATCCGTACTCGCCGGCCTTCTGATCTCGGACGACTTCATCATCTCATCCGTTGATGATAACGGCATGGTAACGGCCGGCGGCATATCTCTCGATGAGCTAGACACATCCACCGTGCAGCTTAAGAGGTTCCCGGGTCTTTACGCTATCGGGGAGGCAATCGATGCGGACGGCATCACCGGAGGATACAACCTGCAGATGTGCTGGTCGACCGCATCAGCAGCCGCAGATACACTGATCCATAAACAAGTCTGACCCTGACAAGCCTGCACCTTGTACAAATTCCCTTTTTCTTATGGATTTGACAAGGTTGAACCCCTTATTTGGCTGCTTTTAGGCGGTACAAACGCAAAAACCTTGTACTTTTCACGGAATGTCCGCAATTTGACAAGTATTTCCTTTTGAAAGCTTGTCAATTTCGCGCGAAACGCCGAATAGTACAAGGTTTTACTGTTATTTTGCCTATATCACATGGATTCCGGAGGGCAAAACTTGTCACACAAGCGCAAATCGCTCAATTTGTCAAGTTCTGATGGCTGCCCTGCGGTTTTGCAGTCGATCCCTACTGATCCTCAGTCTCCGGATCATCCTTCAGGAGCCCGATATCCTCGATGCCCTGGCTGAAGTCCTCCTGGGTCTTGAAGAAGTGTACCTTTCCGTTCTCATCTGCGAAGAAGAACAGGTCGTCGGACTTCTCGTAGTTCAGTACTGCATCCATCGCATCTCCTATTACTGTAGAGATAGGCCCCGGAGGCAGTCCCGCAAACTTACGTGTGTTGTACGGGTTGTCGCTGTTGAGCTGGCTCTGCTTGAGCTCTACTCTGTCGATGTCGAAGATATATCCTACGGTTACATCGCTTCCGAGTGACATTCCCTGATCAAGTCTGTTCATGAATACTCCGGCTACTGCAGCCTGGTCGCCTGATGTCGCTTCCTTGGTAACTATCGAAGTAAGAGTCAGGAATTCATGTACCGAGAATCCCGATGCCTCGATCTGATCCTTTCTCGCTGTAAGCTCGGTGTCCATTCTGTCGAGGCACATCTCAGTGAAGCCCTCGATGGTGTCGCTGCCGGACGTTACATAATATGTATCCGCATAGAGATATCCTTCAAGAGGATTCATTACGTCCTTGCCGAGGATGTCGTCAGTGAGGAACCAGTACTTCTCGATCAGCTGGTTCAGGTATTCCTTGTCATTCCATTTTGCGAGTATCTCATCAGATGAATACGGCAGCTGTTCGGAGATGGCTGCAGCGACCTGAGTCAGTCTGGCTCCGTCCTTTACCTCTACAGATTCCTTGGACAGATAGTCGAAGTTGCCTTCGTTTATGACCTTCATTATCTGCTGGAATGACATCCCCTTGTTGAAAATATATGTATTGGCCTGAAGACTGTTGTAGCCGCCTATCTTGGCATTTATCTTGGCGCAGGTCTTGTTCCTTACCAGCCCGGCTTCGTCAAGGATTTCGACGATCATAGATGCTCCGGATCCGTTAGGAATCTCGACCACAACAGCTTCTTCGTTGCCCGGCTCAACCGCTCTCAGGCCCATTGTGTACCATCCGCCCACTCCTACCAGGAGAGCAAGAACAAGAATAAGCACCAGCAGGAAATGACCGCAGCCCTTCTTCTTCCTTCTTACAGGTGCCTGTCTCATGGTTTCGTCTCTACTCATCAGGGACTCCCTTCTGTTATGAATTAATTCTTAATATTGTCGGTAATTTAGAGCAATTATTGCCTCAATTATTGCCTCTATTATCAGCGTTTCTGTGGTATAATTCTCGTCAGTATGCTGACCTCATGTCAGTATGCCATACATATAGGTTTTATGGCAAGCAAAACCACAGTATATGCCAGTATTACAAGCACCTAACATTATAAAGGAAGAACAGCAAAATGACAAAGGATTCCGGCAATTCATCATTCAAGGCATTTCTTGAACGCAAGAACATCGAGATCAGCGCAAAGCGCTACGGAATAGACGCCCTTTCAGCAATGGCTCAGGGTCTGTTCTGTTCGCTGCTGATCGGAACCATCATCAACACACTCGGAACTCAGTTCCATATCGGTTTTCTGACCAACCCGGTCTGCAATGTCAGCGGAGTTGACTACACAGTAGGCGGCCTGTGCATGGCGATGACAGGTCCTGCGATGGCGATAGCAATAGGCTACGCTCTCAAGTGCCCGCCGCTCGTTCTCTTCTCGCTTGCTACTGTAGGATTTGCAGCCAACGGGCTCGGAGGCGCAGGCGGCCCTCTTGCCGTGCTGTTCATAGCGATCATCGCAGCCGAAGTAGGCAAAGCCGTTCAGGGCGAGACCAAAATAGATATTCTTGTTACTCCTCTCGTAACTATCGGAGTAGGCGTAGGACTTTCAGCATGGTGGGCTCCGGCTCTCGGCGCCGCAGCAATGAAGGTCGGAACGCTGATCATGTGGGCTACCGAGCTCAGGCCTTTCATGATGGGCATCCTGGTATCCGTCATCGTAGGAGTAGCACTTACCCTCCCTATCTCATCAGCAGCTATCTGCGCAGCACTCGGCCTTACCGGGCTCGCAGGCGGCGCCGCAGTAGCGGGCTGCTGTGCTCAGATGATAGGATTTGCAGTAATGTCATTCCCTGAGAACAAGTGGGGCGGTCTCGTTTCGCAGGGCATCGGCACATCGATGCTCCAGATGGGCAATATAGTCAAGAACCCTAGAATATGGATAGGTCCTACTCTTGCATCCGCTATAACAGGTCCTATAGCGACCTGCATTTTCCACCTTCAGATGAACGGAGCTCCTGTATCTAGCGGCATGGGAACATGCGGATTCGTAGGTCAGATAGGCGTTTATTCAGGATGGGTAGCTGATATAGCAGCAGGCACCAAGACCGCCATTACCGGTATGGACTGGCTGGGACTCATCCTCATCTGCTTCGTGCTTCCGGCTATCCTTGCACCACTGATCAACATGGGATGCAGGAAGCTCGGATGGGTCAAAGACGGAGACCTCACACTGTAAAGCCGGGCAGAAGTAAAACAATGTAAATAATAAAGGGCTGAGATTACGCGTCCTCCGCTCGAGTCCTCGGAATCGCAACATATGCTTGTGGCGATTCCTGCGGGATTCTCGCTCCGGACGTTTAATCTCAGCCCTTTATAATATATTGATTCTTGTTCAAATTACTTCTTCCGTACAGTGTTCGCTGCCCTACTTCTGTACCATCACGCTCTCTGGGAAGAGCGGCAGGAAGATGTAGCCTTTTTTATCAAGGTATCTTATGATCGAAGGCATCGCCTCAAGCGAATCCTTGCTCCATTCGTGGCAGAGTATCACCATTATTTTCTGATCTTTGGCAGCTTCCCTGATATTGCTCTTGATCAGTTCTGCACTTGCCCTGTCTGAGCCCCAGCTGTCTCCGGAATCCACTGTCCAGTCGACCCATCCAAGGCCCGCCTTTCTGAGGGCATCCTTGATGTCGTCTACAGTTTCACCGGCCTCACCGGATCCGCCCGGGAACCTTACGATCTTAGGAGTATATGCACCACCGGTCGCTTCCTCAGTGAATTTCTGCTGATTATTGACGGAATTCATGAATGCTTCAGCGCTTGAGTATATTCCGCCCTGTCCGTAGTCGTGGGAGTAAGTGTGGTTGCCGATGGTGTGTCCGAATTTGATATACTCCGGATACATCGACTTTGCGGAGAGATCCGCCTGATCAGGAAGCTTGTCACCGTTCGCCGTAGTCAGGAAGAAGGTCGCCTTGACACCGTACTTATTGAACAGATCGAGGAATTCCTTGCCCCTGTTATAAGGGCCGTCATCAAGAGTTATGTAGCATATCTTCTTGGTGCTCGTGCCTTCCTGTATTTCTTTTTCAGTCCTGGCAGCCAGCTTGAATACCTCAGCAGAAAGCTTATCCGACTCAGCCTTCATGCTTTCCATCTCTTCAAGCGTCTGAGACAGATCAGCATTCTTCTGCTCCGCCGCTTCATAGCCTGCCTGAGCCGCCTTGTACTCGGATCTCGCAGCCACGTATGCCTTGAAGACCTTGCCGTACTTAGGCACGACAAATACAGCTGCGATTAAAGTAATAACTATAAGCACAGCCATAGCTTTGAGCATCGTGTCACTTATTCTTATTCCGCGAGCTGATCCCTTATCTTCTGCCATGAATCCCTGTTAGCCTTTACATCATCATAGTCGCCGATTTTGTCGATCGACTCCTGCAGTTTTGTATTATTCGCCTGAACGGTCTCCGTTTTGCTCCTGAGCTTTGCAGTGCTTCCCGGCAGAGCAGCCGTCCTCGCTTTCATGACTGCAAAACTGATTTCAAACGCAAGCAAAACAACGAAGACAGCAAGCAGCACTACCAGACGTCTGAACTTATTGTTGTCTGCAATCTGGATGTTTACTGTTTTCTTCCTGCGGGCCTTAGGCTTCTGCGGTTCCTCAGCCATTCTGTCAGCTTTATCCTCAGCTTTCTCAGTTTCCTCAGGCTCACCGAAGCCGCTGTATATCCTGGTCTGAGCCAGTCCCTCCCTTGCAGCTCTGCTCTCGGCGATGGCCCTGCGGTCAATCTCAGCCGCCGCTTCAGCCTGACTGATCTCCTCGTCCGTAATGAAGCCTCTGTATGGTTTCTTCGGCCTCTCGACAACCTTGGTCCTGATCATTCTGGTGCCGCGCATGTCAGTATCTGCAAAAGTCGCGCGTGTAACCGGCCGAGCTCCGTCAGGTCTGACCTCATCCTTGTCGCCGATCCAGGTGTGCCTCGTGACTCTGGAAGTCATGCCTTCAGCCTCTTTATTCAGTTCTGCCTGTTTAAGGTCTTTATCCTGTCTGTTTTCTTCCATTCCGGTATATATGAAAACTCCTTC
>CAMIWY010000133.1 GCA_946402595.1 uncultured Clostridia bacterium | reverse complement strand
ATCTTATCTTGTGAAGGAGACAAAGCCTTCCAAGGGATATCTTCTGAACACTGAGTGGTCCAGAGCATTCACTATCCGTGAAGACGGAAAGATCGTTGACCTGACTGAAGACAAGGTAAGAGAGGCTGTAGAGAGAGGCGGCGTACAGATCATCAAGAGAGATAAGGAACTCGTAAAGTCCGAGGCTCTCGGCGGAGCAAGACTTGATGACATCGTCATGACCATCAAGAACGTATCAGGAAGAGATGTAGTAGTCCGCAAGGATCTCGACAACAAGACTGACAAGGTCGACTGGAATAAGCTCGAATCCAAGAAGGACCTCTTTGAAAGTGAAGCGATCAAGAGAGTACCTACCGGCAAGGACGTTGGCAAGATCACTGTTCACTGGAACGAAGAGAAGAAGGCATATACTGCTGAGACTCTGGCAGATGACCTTCCATACGGAACCTACACTATCCGCGAGTCCAAGACAAATGAGACATACCAGAGAACAGACAAGACAGAGCACATGTTTACCATCAGAGAAGATGGTGTGATCGTCAGCTTTGACGACAATAAGAACGAGATGGCTCTTACTTTCGATAACTATGTCTACAGATCAGATGTCCAGGGAACTAAGATAGCTGATTCTACTTCCGAGAGATTCTCGTTTGTTCCGTTCAAGATCATCTCTGTTACAAATGGTGAGACTCATGTAGTCGTAACTGACAAGAATGGTTTCTTCTCCACTAAGGACAGAAGATCTGCAGGGGACCTCGATGAAGATGAGGATGCAGATACTGCAAGAAAGCAGAACCCGTTCGATGACCTGCTTGAGGCAAAGGATATAAAGACTGCAGATCTTGAGAAGAGATCACAGGATATCCTGCACGGAGTATGGTTCGGAACAGGAGAGTTCGGAGATAAGGCTCCTATGAACAGCAAGTTCGGAGCTCTCCCATATGATTCATATATCCTTGAAGAGATGCCATGCGAGCATAACGAGGGATATATCCTTCAGAAGTTCTACTTCACAGTAGATCAGAAGAGCCAGAATGGATTTGTTGATCTTGAGACTATCACTGATGATGTCCCTGAGATCGGAACTACAGCTTCTGTTGACGGAAAGAACAGGAACATCAGACCTCAGAAGGAGATCACACTCGTTGACGTTATCGAGTATAAGAACCTCAAGAAGGGTGAGACCTATACAGCCAAGGGAGTTCTGATGGACAAGGCAACAAAGGCACCTGTACTCGATATGAACGGAAAGCAGATCACTGCTGAACAGGAATTCAAGACATTCATGAGCAGCGGCAAGGTAAAGGTCACATTCACATTCGATGCAACCAGCCTTTATGGCAAGGACACAGTAGTGTTCGAGAAGGTCTTTGACAGTGAAGGACACGTTGCTGCAAGACACGAAGAGATCGATGATGAAGGTCAGACTGTAACATGGGAAAAGCTGAATCCTAAGTACGAGATGTACAAGATCCGTACTACCAAGGCTCCGTCTGCCGGAGACAAGTACGGCTTCTTTGCACAGGATGAAGTTGAATACGAGGTCCATGTAGAGAACACCGGAAACATCGAGATCACGATGGATGTTACTGATCAGTTCACTCAGAACCCTGAGTACTTCACTGTTCCTGTACTGAAAGATGTTAAGTTCACCGGTAATGGAACATGGAACAACAAGGGCAAGGATGACAAGGTAGCTAACATCACTCTGAATGTTGGGGAGAAAGCTACCGTCACTTACACTGCTGTTGTAAAGGACGAAGCGAAGGCATACCTCGCAGCTAATGCCAAGGATTCCGACTCTCTCGATGAGAAGAATCATGATACCAACATGGCATACCAGAAGAACAAGACAGACGATAAGGATGGTTACTGGAATACAGCTGAGTGCGTAAACGTAACTTATCCTAACCCTGAGAAGCCTGAGGAACCAGGCAAGCTCGAGCCTAAGAAGGACGTAGCTCAGACTCCTGTTCAGAAGCCTGCCATCGGAACTTCTCTTGCTAACGGCAAGGGCGACAAGACTGTTGCTGCTGCCAAGGATACTCAGCTGATCGATACCATCGCATATATCGGCCTTGATACTTCCAAGTGGTATGTATTCGAGGGAACACTGATGGTAAAGGACAGTGGTGATCCGCTCGTAGAGCACGGCAAGCCTGTCACAGTTATGAGTGAGCCGTTCAAGCCGGCAAGACCTGACGGTACAGCCAAGGTCAGCTTCATCATCGACACTACAGAAATTGACGGCAAGGAACTCGTAGCATTCGAGAACTGCTACAGACTGGGTGAGTTCAAGAAGGGCGATGATGTATCCAAGGTTGATAAGACTGTTGTGGCTGACCACAAGGACCTGAACGATGACGGCCAGACTGTAAAGGTATCCAGGACAGCCAAGAGCGTGCCGCCTAAGACAGGAGACAACACTATGCTCTGGCTGTACGGAGGACTCTTCATCGCAGCATTCGGAAGCATGCTCACACTTGTAATAAAAGAGTATGTGAGAAGACGCAAACAGGCTAAAGAGGATGCCGAAATATTTGCCTGATAACTGATTAATTCAATGACACCGGGAGCGGATGCTTAACAGCAGCCGCTCCTTTTCTCTTTCAGATAACAACGGAGGAAGGAACAATGATTCATAAAGAAAAGAAACTGAACACAGAAATTGCAAGGATGTGCGGCACCAATGCCGGTGTAATCGCTGCCCTGCTGTGGGAACTGCAGGCCGATGCCGATGCAGTCAGATATATAGATGGATATCCCTGGATGAGAGCTTCGTATAAAAGGATGACGGTATATCTGCCATTCCTGACGGTGCATATGGTACGGACAAGCATAAAGAAATTACTGAAGGAAGGAGTCATCAAGGTCGGTGTGTACAACGACAACAGATTCGATCATACACACAGCTATGCCTTCACTGGCTATGGCATTGACCTGATGAGAGCATAGCAATGGGATATCTGAGTGATTATCCGAAGGTAGAATGCCCGGATAGATGCAGATACCGCAGTAAAGCTGCACCGTTCTGCGGATACTGCATGCTGGAAATACTAGGAAGGAAAAAGGAAATGGAGGATACAGAAGATGGAAAAATCGATACAGAAGCTTCTGGACAAGCTGGGAAAGAAGGGCTTTGACACCGAGAAAAAAGTAAATGCTATCGATATGCAGGTTGCTTACGACAATGGTCTTGCTGATGAGCTTGGAGGGATCCTCGCACTGCAGAAGGCAATCAAGAGTCACAGCACCTATGCATTTCTGATGGGCGGAGCGGATCAGAAGCCTGAGAAAAAGGAGGTAAAGCGCAATGCAGATGATGATAGATTCACAGGCACCGGAGTACAAACCGAGACATATGAGACCAGTGGCTATTGAGGTTCAGGGACTCGAGGGACTCAGAAGATTAGTTGATCAGTTACCCGATGGGACTGTTTATTCAATAGATCTGGAGGTGGTGTCTGATGGGCAGGAAAAGAAATGATGAGAAGATCCAGGTCGTGAATATCCGCATGGTGAAGGAACCGTCCATATACAGCGAGAGCAGGATATCCTGCCCGGAGGATGCAGTCAAGGCGATAGCAAAAGATATGGCGACCTATGATAGAGAAGTATTCGCTGTAATGAACCTCAAGACAAACGGACAGATCATCAATCTGAATATCTGCAGCATGGGAACACTTGATGCTTCAATGGTCAGCCCAAGAGAAGTCTTCAAGTCGAGCATACTGAGTAATGCTGCATCATTCATAGCGATCCATAATCACCCGAGCGGGAGTCTGCAGCCAAGCCAGGAGGACCGTGATGTTACAAGAAGACTCCTGGAATGCGGAGATCTTCTAAATATAAAGATGCTGGATCATATCATAGTAGCCGGGGAATCAGCACATGTTTACAGCTTCAGAGAACACGGAGAACTGGACATGCTGAAGCCGAAACACAAAGCTTGGGAAAGATAGAAAGGAGAAAATGTATGACAGGAAACAACAGAAACAATAACGGTGAGATAACATTTGAGATCGTTGAACATATCGGGGTTCTTGATGTGATGGATAATCGTGAAGAGAAATGGACGAAGGAAGTTAACCTTGTAGCCTGGAACGGCGGCAAGCCGAAGATCGACATAAGAGATTGGAACGAGACCCACGAACGAATGAGTCGTGGCATTACTCTCACCGAAGAGCAGGGCGAGAAACTCGTCAAGGCACTCGGCCAGAGAATGCTGGATAAGCAGAAAGCAAGATCCGAACGAGATTCATACGAAAGATAATGTCAATTTGACATAGCAAGAATAGCGGCATCCTGATGTGTAATAAGGATGCCAGATACATTGTGCAGGAATCGGCAATGTCAAACGTTTCTTGCTTTACAGGTTTTGCAAGTGAGCACTATCATTTTGATACAGAATGAAGCAGGAGGTACACAATGGATATTGGCAACAAGATTCAGAAAATAAGGACTGAGCAAGGAATGACACAAGCTGAGTTCGCTGACAAGTTTCATGTGTCAAGGCAGACGGTCTCAAACTGGGAAAATAATAAGAACTATCCGGATCTCAGCATTCTGAGAAGCATCAGTGATGAATATGCGATCTCGTTTGACACTCTGCTTAAGGATGATGTGGAGTATATTTCTCATATCGATAATGCCAACGACCGAGCAATCAAGGCTACACGATGGCTCAAGATAGTGGTTCCTGTAGCAATTGTTTTGCTTGTGATTACAGCTGCAGTTGCGGTACATCAGAGCAAAAGAGGTACATATGAAAGTTCTGCTTTACCGGGCATAGAGGATAAGGATTATGTATATCCTAAAAATGAGAATGGTCAGACTTATGGCCCTGACTGGATGGGTGCGGGTGAAGGTTATGAAGATCATGCTCCTGATCTTATTGCTGCATCAGGAGTAAATGGCAAACAAGGCTATGTAAAGCGTACAGATCTTGATGATCCTGACGGTTCCCTTATCCTCACGCCTGAGGACGCTGATGAATATATGGAAAGAAAGAATCAGCGAAATGGGAAGAATTATTATATAGTTATCCCTGTGTTTGCTGAGGATGGTGTGAC
>CAMIWY010000132.1 GCA_946402595.1 uncultured Clostridia bacterium | reverse complement strand
TTACCTTTTACGATATTTATCCATTCAACTTTCCTCTGAAGCCTCTGTCTCTTGCTTTCTTATCAGCAATATCGGCATTGAATTTGCCACGGTTCTGATCGCTAACAGCAATGCTGCCCGCAAAGCATGACTTTATCCACTTAATTAACATTTTTAGCATAATATAAACTCCTTCTTTATTACAATAAATTTGCTCATACCTGATGTTATCATGACTATGTTTACTATTATTGAATAATGGCGATGTCCTGTCACCATACTTGTGGCATATTTTAACTACAGAAAAAGCTTTCGGTGCCGAAAGCTTTTTCCATTACTCTCTAAGCAGATTTTTCTACCGCTATTCGTGTTACTGGTCCTTTTTTGTCAATCTCCCGAGAATAAAGATACCTGCAACAAAGATGGCATATATGACTGTTGTAACAATCAGCCACTTCGGGACTATATGTGTGTACGACTTAATGCCCGTACATCCTATGACGCCTATCAATATTCCGAGGAAGTTCAACAACCTGAACCTATAAGCTACAGCTCGTTCTAATAACTTAATCATAATGTCTACCTCGCTTCATTAGAATAAATTTTTCAGTTCTGATCGTGTTTTATATGACGATTGGCTTCTAGGCATTGACTTATCCCTTCAGAACATTCTTCTGATTCTCTATTATTCTATCGAAGAACACCTCTCGGTCGCCATTATTGCGTATATCTACAGTTATCAGGCCGTCCTTAAGGAAAACAACACGTTCACAGCAGCTTGCTACACTTGGGTCATGCGTGACGATGACTATTGTAGTATTGAGCGATCTGTGGATCATAGCAAAATGCCGCATAACAATATCGGCAGAGGCTGTGTCCAGATTGCCGGTCGGCTCGTCGGCCAGAATGAGTTCCGGGTCATTGATAAGTGCCCTGCATATCGCAGCACGCTGCTTCTCACCGCCCGAAAGTTCGTAGGGCCTCTTGTCAAGAAGTGAAGATATCTGCATTTTCTCAGAGATGGCCATGGCACTTTTCATGGCTTCACCGGTCTCCTCGTGGTTCAGTATCTTAGGAAGCATTATGTTTTCCAGAACAGATAGACTGTCCATAAGGTAATAGTCCTGATATACGAACCCTATATCATTTCTGTGGATGGCTGCAAGTCTGTCTCCGAAGAGTTTTCTGCTGTTTTCCCCTTTATATATGATGCTGCCGTCTGTAGGCCTGTCTATAAGGCCGAGCAGCTTAAGGAGTGTGGTCTTTCCGGAGCCCGACCTGCCCATGATAGCCGTCAGCTCGTTTCTGCATATGCATAGATCGATGCCCTTGATTACCTCTGTCTTATTTCCATATTTTGAGAAGGACCTGTACAGGCCCTCAGCTCTTACAAGTTCCTCGCAATTATTCATCGGATAGTATCTCCTTTCCGATCAGTATCTTAATAAGCCATGTGAAGATAGCATTGACTGCGATCCACGCTGTGATCATGGCAGCGTACATCTTAGTGCATCTGATAACAAGATTGCTATCGTACATTCTGACTGAATATGTCCCCGTGAGAAAGACCGCACTTGAGATTATGAGGAATACAGCAGGTAATACCAGGAACACATTGATCTCCCGTGACAACAATCTCCTTCGATCCCTCAGAGGCATTCCAAGTCCCCGCAGCATTTTCTCCCTGCCCTTCTTCTCTTTCAGCTCCATCTGACATTTCGAGTAAAGCAGCAGGATCTCCATGATGAGGAAGATGACCAGCATGCACACGCCAATGGCAATACGCGCCGCCCGCTCTACTGTTACCTGCTGTATTTCATCCGGCGTTGAATAATGAAAGTGCACCGAAGAGTCGAGGTTGCCAATGTATTTATGTTCTTCCTCCAGAGCATCGAGTTCCCGGTCCAGTTGCTGAACATGCGATGGATCGGTATTGATCAGCACCAGCCTGGTAGGCCCCTGAATGAGCAGAGGTTCTGCATCATCTCCCATGAAAGCCCTAAATGCCTCAACTGAATAACCTGTTGTTATATCTACGTTCTTCCATTCGTCCTGTGCTTTCTCAAAATATCTGTCAGAGAAAACGATGATATTCTCACACTTAGGCGTGCTGTAACAGCCCGTTATGCTCGCGATCTCCTCACCGGCGATGTTCTTCTCATAATAGGTGCCATGGTATTCATCGAGAACACGTATGCACGGCACTCCGATGTGTAGATCAGGCTTTGACTTGTTGTAGCGCCAGTCGACCGGCTGTGCCTTGATCGATCTATCCTGCTGATGGACCACATATACATTGCTGCCGTCATCATTAAGACCTAGATCCTCAGGGACATATGACGGATCGATCGCCCCTTTCAGTTCATGATAGGTCGATTCGGATATGCCAATCTGCTGGCCCTGGATCGTTATTTCGTTTATCCTTTCAAAATGTTCCGTCTTATCCAGATTTGCGACCCGGACCATCGGATATTCATGGATCTCAATATCACTATCCTTCTTCAGGCCATCGAAATATTTCGCATCATTCTCATCTGCAAGGCACATGATATCGTAAGGGAACAGGTCCTCAGCATTCTGTGCATTGACTATTCCGATCATCTGAAATCCCGAAGTGAAGCATGCAAGAAAACTGATCAGGGAAAGCGCAAGTATATATCTCGTTGTAGTCTGATATCTGTTATAAAACTGATTGCTATTCAGCAAGTTCCTGTAGTACTTATCAGGTCTGTTCTTACGGGTCCCCGCCATAATGACAGAAGCGATATTCTTCACGGCCAGGTACATTCCCAGATAGAATATCGCTGTCAGGTACAGAGCCTCATGATATTCGATCCTGAAGAATGCAGCGGATGATACCACGCACAGAATACTGCCCGCTATGATCCAAGCTGCAGGCTTCCGGCTTATCGATCTCTCAGTCCTTGCCGTCTCCTGAGTGCTGCTGATCACGCCGAAGTCTGACTCAAGCTCTCCGGTCAGCAGGAAGCTCAGCGCATATGCGCACAAAGTGACAACGCATATTATGGGGTATGTAAAAGCGGATACAGATCCAAGCTCGAAGTCTATCCGAAGATAAGACACTATTACGTGTTTAAGCACATATGCGAACAGTGTCCCTGTCAGGAGTCCTGGAATTATAGAAAGCAGATAAGTCACGCCTGCCTCTGTTATGATCATGCGCCTCTTATCTCTGACTGATATCCCCATCCTTCTGAGGAATGTGTACTTGGGGACTCTTTTACCAAGGTACGGGATCAGAGTCGCTATCAGCAGCACTATTCCGCATAGCAGCATGAGTGAGCAGGCCGAGATGAACAACCGGCTAATGCCATCCTCCCTCATAAAATACTCATCAGCGTCCTTACTTGAGAATATCTGGAATCCCAGCACTCCTACAGTGAACAGCGATATGAGGATAGACTCGGACATTATAAGAGAAACAAGTTCCCGCTTGTTCTCCCTCAGATCTTTCACGATGAACGAAACAAACGCATTTTTCATCAAATTCTCCATTCGAAAAAACTTATTATAGGGGTTGTAAATAAATGTATAAATGGTCTGTTCATATTTGACCTCCGTATAACCAAAGTCCCTAATATTGCTAGACAAAACCACCACAATGCGTCTTCTTCAATAGTTAAACACGAGTTTCGCAACGCATTGTTGAGATAGGACGAATTTAATATTTGTAAAATTATCATATCAATATTTGTGCACTTAATCAATATGTATAATCCTTATATTGCTATTAATATAATATTAGTATATATTTATGGTAAAAGTTTAAAGTAGAAGGTAGTATATGAAGAGATTAACGAATAAACAACTTGAAGTCATGGAGGTTCTGTGGGACTCAGATGAACCGTTAAAGGCATCAGATATTGTAGAACGCAATAACAATATCAATATCAACACTGCTCAGGCAGCGCTCAAGACATTACTGAAACTTAACTATATTAAAGTTGCGGATATTGTTTACAGTGGTACTGTTCTGTGTCGGTGCTTTGCTCCTGCAATCGAGGAGAGAGAATATCTTAACAGTGTCCTGTCGTCTAAACCAAGAGGTCTCTCTGTTATCTCAGCATTGATCAGTGAGAATGCGGATGAGGCAATGCTTGATGAGTTGCAGAAGATGATTGATGATAAGAGGGCTGCTATAAAAACAGCTGATAAATAAACACCTATGGTTTCCCCTAGTATTTTTTCATTTGGTTCATATTTCACAAGCATTGTTTCATGCTTGCTGCTTACTTTGCTTGGATGCCGTTTAGTCAAGGAATCCAGTCACGCTATATATAGGGAGCTCAGATTGCTTGTTGTTTTCCTTGTGGTAAGTGCTTTCAGACTACTTCTGCCAATTAATCTGCCCTTCAGTTTTTCTGTATATTCGGAAAAAATCCTTCCTCCGCTCACGGGCTGGCTTTTTGCAGACATTCCATCCACAGACCTTATGCTTTACCAATGTATAGGAGTAGCATTTGCCTTGGTATCCTGTGTCCTTCTTACAATTACTGTCACGAAGTATCTGCTCTTCTACAGGCAGATTAGTATTGCATCCAGAGCAAGTAAGCATTTGGATGACCTTGTCCATTCGATCAATCCCTCAGTACATCTGCACGCACGTTATATCCAGACAGACATATCGCCTTTTATAATGGGGTTTGTAAGACCCGTTATTGTTATCCCAGCAGGAATTTATTCTGATAGCGAACTGGAACTGGTGCTCAGACACGAGATGATTCACTACCTTGAGAGAGATTCTCAGGTTAAGCTACTGCTAACTTTTCTTACATGTATATTCTGGTGGAATCCGCTGATATATGTAGTACAAAACAGTGTGAATGACACGCTTGAACTTTCTAATGACGTCCGATTAACTGACTCTCTTAATGCATCCAGACGCATTGATTATGCTCAGTGTATTATACATACAGCCAGATGCACCGAATGCTCTGTTCATGCAGCAGTTATCCCTTTCGCTCACGCTGAAAGCAACATCGTCAGGGTTAGAATTAAAACAATTCTTCAAGACAGGCAGCGTGATGGTAAAAGACTGACCAGAACAATGCGCTGGGCTCTGATATTGATGCCGATAATTATTATCCTGTCGTTC
>CAMIWY010000131.1 GCA_946402595.1 uncultured Clostridia bacterium | reverse complement strand
AAGCGTTCACCTATACGATCGAACAGGAGCAGTACCTGAAGACATTCCTAACGGACGGCGATGTCCCGATGGACAACAACGCTGCGGAACGTGCGATCCGGCCATTCTGTATCGGCAAGAAGAACTGGGTCATGTGTGATACGATCCACGGAGCTGAAAACAGCGCCATCGTATACAGCCTGACAGAAACAGCGAAAGCAAACGACCTGAGGCCTTACGAATATCTGAAATATCTTCTGACAGAGATCCTGCAGTATCAGATCAGTCACATCAGCAGCGAGCCGTCATCGAAGAGCGCCGTTTACATAGGGATACCGTTCTGCCCGACGAGATGCGAATACTGTGCTTTTGCCTCCAATGTAGCACCTGAGGAGGACATAGAAGAGTACTTTGGCCATCTCCTGGGGGAAATAAAATATACCGGTAAACTTATAAGGGAACACGGTACGGAGATAGAAAGCGTGTACATAGGCGGCGGCACACCGACCACTCTGAATGCTGATCAGCTCGGTCAGCTGATAGCAGCTGTAAGGGATGAGATCGGAATCGATCCGTCAGCCCTTGAGTTCACGATAGAAGCTGGCAGGCCGGACACAATCACACCGGACAAGCTGAAGGTAATGAAGGACATGGGAGTCAGCCGTATCAGCATCAATCCTCAGTCTATGAAGGACGAGACACTGAGACGGATAGGCCGTGACCATTCAGCTGAAGACATAAGGCAGGGATACCGTCTGGCATCTGAATACGGATTCGATGTCATAAATGCGGATCTCATAGCCGGACTGCCGGGCGAGGATCTTGACGATTTCAAGGCTTCGCTTGAAGAGATCCTGAGCCTCGGTGCAAACAACATTACAGTACATACACTCTCGGTCAAGAGAGGATCAAGATTAAGAGAACACGATCCCGAATATTACAGACGCGGTACAGATAAAGTCTCACAGATGGTGGACTTCGCCAGAAAGCGCCTGGCTGATGAGGGATTTTACCCGTATTACATATACAGACAGAAGCACCAGATGGGCGCACTTGAGAATGTCGGGTACTGCAGAGAGGGGAAGCACTCGATCTACAACATCCGCATCATGGAGGAGAAGCAGACCATCATCGCTCTCGGCGCGGGCGGCATAGGGAAGATATATTTCCCTGCAGAAGACCGGCTCGAGAGAGTCGCCAATGTCAGCAACTACAAGGTATACAGCGAGCGTTTTGACGAGATGCTCGAAAGAAAGAATAAATACTACGGAGGATAAGATGGCTATCAAAGCTCAAAAGGGTACCAAGGACGTACTTCCTTCCGAGTCATGGAAGTGGCAGTATATCGAATCTGAATGGGCAAAAATCTGCGCCGAATACGGATTCAGAGAATTGCGCACACCTGTTTTCGAAGCTACTGAGCTCTTTAACAGGGGAATCGGTGATACGACTGATGTTGTCCAGAAGGAGATGTACACTTTCAACGATCTCGGCGGCCGCAGCATAACGCTCAAGCCGGAAGGAACATCACCTGCAGTAAGATCATTTATTGAAAGCAATCTCTATGCTGAAACTCAGCCGACCAAGGTTTATTACAACACTCCATGCTTCAGATATGAAAAACCGCAGGCCGGAAGACTCAGAGAGTTCCACCAGTTCGGCATTGAGAATTTCGGAACGCACAGCATGCTTGCTGATGCTGAGATCATCGCACTGGGACATGATTTTCTGAACAGAATGGGAATCGAAGATGTAGAACTTCACATCTCAAGTGTAGGATGCAGAAACTGCAGACCTGTACACAGAACAGCTCTTCAGGATTTCCTGAGACCTAAGTTCGACTGCCTGTGCGATACATGCAAGTCAAGATTCGACAAGAATCCGATGAGGATACTCGACTGCAAGTCACCTGAAGACAAGGAGCTTGTCAAAGGCGCTCCGATGATGCTCGACTTTCTCTGTGATGACTGCAGGAAGGATTTCGAAGAGCTCAAAAAGCACCTTGATGCCATGGGCATAAAGTACGTTGTGGATCCTACCATCGTAAGAGGTCTGGATTACTACACCAAGACAGCCTTTGAATTCATCACCACAAAGATCGGTGCCCAGGGTACCGTCTGCGGCGGAGGCAGATACGATCATCTCATCGAGGAGATCGGCGGACCTGACATGCCGGGTGTAGGATTCGGTCTCGGTAAGGAAAGACTGCTTCTCCTGATGGAGGCATGCGGACATGACTTCGGCAGCGCTCCGTCTCCTCAGATCTTCCTTGCATGGATAGGAGATGAGGCAAGAGAGTATTCAGTAAGACTCCTGCACGAGCTGAGAAGCAAGGGCATAAGGGCAGAGATGGATACAAGAGAGCGTAATCTCAAGGGTCAGATGAAATACGCCAACAAGCTCGGTGCAGCTTATACAGTCGTTATCGGCGAAGATGAAGTTGCCAGCGGCGAACTGACACTTAAGAATATGTCCAATTCGGAACAGACTAAAGTAAGAAGGGAAGAACTCGCAGATGTTATATAAGAGAACTCACATGTGCGGCGAGCTGAGGCTTGCTGACGAAGGTAAGAACGTTGTACTTAACGGATGGGTAGCCAAGGCAAGAAGTCTCGGCGGACTGGTATTCGTGGACTTAAGAGACAAGACCGGTATCACACAGGTAACATTCAATGAGGACGTTCCTGCAGAGATCATCGAGATGGCAAAGTCACTCAGAAGCGAATACTGCATCGGCGTAAAGGGAACCGTTAAGGAGAGATCCTCCAAGAATTCAAACCTCCCGACCGGAGATATCGAAGTCTTTGCCGATGATCTGGTGATCTATTCAAAGTCAGAGACACCTCCGATCTACATCAAGGACGATGACAACGTAGACGACAACCTGAGACTCAAATACAGATATCTGGATCTCCGTAAGCAGAAGATGCAGAGAAATCTCACCTTCAGACACAAGATCGCAAAGTGCTGCAGAGACTACTTCGATGAGAACGGCTTCACAGAAGTTGAGACACCAATGCTCATCAAGCCTACACCTGAAGGCGCAAGAGACTATATCGTACCGAGCAGAGTGCACAACGGCAGCTTCTATGCTCTGCCTCAGTCACCTCAGATGTTCAAGCAGCTTCTGATGGTAGGCGGCACAGACAGATACATGCAGATCGTAAAGTGCTTCAGAGATGAGGACCTCAGAGCTGACAGACAGCCTGAGTTCACACAGATCGACTGTGAGATGTCCTTCGCAGGAGTTGACGACGTCATCGAAATGCAGGAAGGCTTCCTCAGGAGAGTCATGAAAGAGGTCAAGGGAATTGACGTAGAGACTCCTTTCCCGAGAATGACATATGCCGAGGCAATGGAGCGCTATGGCTCTGATAAGCCTGACACCAGATTCGACATCGAGCTTCAGAAGCTCAATGATGTCTTTGAAGGATGCGGTTTCGAAGTCTTCACTAAGACTCTCGCAGAAGGCGGGGATATCAGAGGCATCTGCGTACCGGGAGCAGCTTCGGAATTCTCAAGAAAGAAGATCGACAAGCTCGTTGATGAGGTAAAGCACTACGGAGCAAAGGGCCTCGTATGGATCAAGTATGAAGAGTCCGGAATCTCATCCTCAGTAGGCAAATTCTTCTCGGAAGATGAGCTCAGGGCAGTGCTTGATAAGTGCGGAGCAAATGCAGGTGACATCGTCTTCATCGTAAGCGGCACAGCCAAGGTAACATATGACTCACTCGGATTCCTCAGAAGAAGAGTGGCAGGACAGCTCGGACTTCTTGATGACAATCAGTTCAACTTCCTCTGGGTCGTTGACTTCCCGATGTTTGAACAGGATGAGGACGGCAACATCAAGGCTATGCACCATCCGTTCACACAGCCTAAGCTTGACGAACTTTACAAGCTGGATACCGACATCCTTTCACTCAACGCAGATGCATACGACATCGTTCTCAACGGTGTTGAGCTCGGCGGAGGAAGTGTCAGGATCCACGATAAGGATCTCCAGGCAAGAATGTTCAGAGCACTCGGCCTTACAGACGAAGAGTGTCAGGAAAAATTCGGATTCCTCATCGAGGCATTCAAGTACGGGGCACCGCCTCACGCAGGTCTTGCTTACGGCCTCGACAGACTCGTAATGCTTCTCCTCGGCGAGAAGAGCATCAGAGAGGTCATCGCTTTCCCTAAGAACCAGAACGCAGAGTGTCCGGTCTGTGAAGCACCGGCACCGGCAGGTGAGGGACAGCTTGAGGAACTCGGAATAGAGCTCGTTGCTGCAGAATAACAACATAAGAAAAAGCGAATCATGAACAGTGAGAAACACAGCAGACATTATGCAATATACGGCGGCACTTTTGACCCCATCCATAAGGGTCATATAGCTCTTGCCGACCACGCTGTCAGAGAATGCGGCATCGACAAGCTGATATTCATGCCCGCCTATGTCTCACCGTTCAAGCAGAACCGCAAGACAGCTCCCGGCAGAGACAGAGCAGCAATGATAGAATCCATCCTCGGATACAACAAGGCCTTCTGTCTTTCAAGATATGAGCTCGGCAAGGAGGGCCCGTCATACACATATGACACCGTCATGCACTGGAAGCAGCTCCTTAACGCAAAGATCAGCTTCATTCTCGGTTTTGACTCAATAATTGAGATAGACACCTGGTACAGAGGCGAAGAAATTCTTAAGGAAGTTTCACTTATTACCGCAAGACGGCCTGATGCAAGCGACTCTGACGGCTGGGAGAAGATATATTATTACCGCGAGAAATTCGGCACTGTAACCACAGTGCTTGAGATGGCACCTGTAGACGCATCATCCACAGAGGTGAGGAATAATGTGCATGCAGGTCTGCCGGTCTCTGACATGGTCGCACCCGAAGTAGAAAGATATATTTCAGAACATGATCTGTACAAAGACTGAAGAACTGGAAGCCTTCATGAAAGCGCACCTCAAGCCATCGAGGTACACTCACTCACTCGGTGTGGAAGTGATGGCTGAACGGCTTGCCGCTATACATGGCGCAGATGTTGAGAAAGCAGCATTTGCCGGAAGATATCATGACATCGCAAAGTGTTTTACACAGGATGAAATGAATGAATGCGTAAGGAAGTACGGTCTTCCG
>CAMIWY010000130.1 GCA_946402595.1 uncultured Clostridia bacterium | reverse complement strand
GATCCCGGCAGCAGTGATTCTTACCATGCTGAAGGCATTGAGAACTATAACAAGGATGTTATAATCGAAAAGTATGCCGGCGATCTGGACAGCGATCTTTCCGTTTTTCCTGATGAGATCCTTACAGATAAGACCGAATATTCAGCAGATTTCAAGCCGAACCTCTTTGATACTGACGGAAGAATGATTCTTGCATGTGCTTATGGAGACGAACAGTTTTCTGATGAGATAGGCAGACTAAAGGCGCTTTCCAAGACTATCGAATATGATGAGGAGCAATATACGAACAATGTCCTTTACGATGAGGAGTCCTATAACTATCCCGCATATATCACGATAGACGGGTTCGGCAACACTTATGAATATGCACTTATCGATCAGAGCAACAACAGAGTAGTGTATATCTATCTGGCGTATCCTGATGACAATGTACTGAAAGAATACAGCGAGTATGTAAAGAAAGATATGTCAGTATACAAGGAAGAGAGCACTTGGGATGCGTTCTCAATGTACAATCACTCATTCGACGGCGGAGAATCATGGGTCGAGTTTAATAACGAAGTTACAATGATCGCGACCGGCGATGGAACTGAAGATGAATAATATGAAAACGATAGAAATCGGCGGAATAACATATATAGAACTGATACCTTACGGAACAGATGAATGGTATTACGGGATCAGCTACGAGCACGGAGATCCGTATGAGGCAGAGGAAGTGTTCAAAGAGGGGCAGGATGTCGAGGGCAGGAATCTCTGCCTGATCCATTATCCTGACGGTGAAATATACAGACCAGTGCCGAAGCAGCCGGGTATCTATCCTGCTGAACCGGTCTACCATGATGGCAGCATCTATATCCTGAGTGTGGATTTTCTGAAGAGTCTGATACAGATACTTCGGTTTGATTGCAACAGTCATGAGATCGATATAATTGAAGAACTGCCGCTCAGCTGCGTCAAGAACTGCTATAATCTGCATCTGGATACAGCGCCGCTCACCCTCACAAGACAGTGCGTAGGCACAAATGAATTCGAGATCATCTGGCCAGAGAAGACACAGTTTGAGATGGGTGACCATGACAGCTTCTATCTGAGAGACGGTGATAAATTGTATTTCAGCAGATGGTATGAAGAAGGCGATGATGCAGATTACAGATACTGGGAAGAGACTGTAGTCCGCGATCTTACAGGAGAGATCATCGAAGTATATCCGGGTGATGTCAGAAAAATGCCTAACGGAGAAATGTGGCATCTGAAGTAGAGGAGTCTGGCATGGCAGATGGGAAATGGGTTATGACAGAAGCGGATTCGAAGAGAGTGGATCTCACTTTCAGCGGCTCCGGCAGGCCGGATATGAGAGGATTACCGAATTACGGGCAGCACAGGCCGGTCGATGATCGAGATGGAAAGGCTGAAGCAAAGTGCGCTTTCTGCGGCTCTGATGATCTGCAGTCTGGCTTCGGTGGATGCGGAGAGGGGTTCGGATATCGCTCATTCAAGTGCAGATCATGCGGCGGCACGACAGACTTTGTGTATAAGGATAACATAGGCAAATATTTCAGATAGATTCAGAATACGATGTGTTACATACAGGCGCAGCCAATACCGGTTGCGTCTTTTTTGTATGCTTACAAACCGAAAGAAGGGAGGACAAAGCGTATGACTCAGGAAGAAAATGAGAGGCAGAACATGATCAGGGTGGTCGTCTGCAGGCCGGGTGAGCGTGCTGAGGTGACCGAGATCGAGGATAATCTGCGGTCGATGCAGACAGTAGTCGGAGGTCTGATTCAGGAATATTTTCCATTCCATTCGGAAGATGATCCAAGGTATGACGACCTGGCACTGATCGTAAATGACGAAGGAAAGCTGATGAGGTTGCCGCCGAGCAGGGCGATATTTGATGAAGACGGACGCGTGCAGGACGCAATTGCAGGTCCGTTTTTTATATGCTACGCACCTGTTGAAAGCGAGACTTTTTTGTCGTTGCCTGACGATCTTGCAGAAGAAATGAGGCGGAAATTTGATAAGCCGGAGATGTTTTACCGCACAGATGACGGCATCCAGGTTGTCAGATATATGCCGGAAAAAGATGGCAGAGAACAGGAACGGTAAGACCGGCTGTTGTGGACAAAATGGGCGACACAGGGGGAGAAGGGTCGTCGCATCGAAATAACAAGCACTGCCAAAGCGTCCACAAACGCCCTGGCAACCTTGGTGGGCAAGCCCCCAAACCCCCGCCTGACCGAAGAAATGATGATGTGGTCACAATGTGGACCACGATGGAAAGGAGAAGCAGGATGAGATGAAGATGAGCAGAGAGAAACATTTGAGACTGAGCGATGAGGAATTCAATACGCTGCAGGAGAGAGCCGCAGCTGCGTGCATGTCTGACTCGGCATATATACGCAGCTTGATCATGAATAAGGCTCCTGTGGTGGTAGACGAGAGGTTCTTTGCGGCGATGGAGATCATCCGCGAGTTCGCCGACAAGATCGACGAGGTCGCCATGAAGACAGACAACTCGGTTGACATGATCGCTGTCATGACAGAGGCGAGAAAATGGAGAGCGTTTCAGAACGCTATCGAGAAAGCGTTTCTCAGACCGAAAAGGAGTGATGTCTGATGGCTGTCACGAAGATATGGAACATACGGGGCAAGGCCGGAAGCCCGCTTGAGTATATTGCGAATCCGGAGAAGACCGAGCGCGAGTTCACCGAGCCGGAAAAGCAGGCTCTGCAGGACGTGATTGCATATACGACCAATGAGGACAAGACGGAAAAATTCTACTACACATCCGGCATCAACTGCAGCGTGGAGTTTGCCCGGGATCAGTTCGATACGGTCAAGATGAGATTCGGCAAGTATGACGGCAATGTCGCCTATCATGCTTACCAGAGCTTCAGAGAAGGCGAGGTCATGCCGGATGAGGCGCATGCCATCGGAGTGCAGTTGGCGAAGGAGCTATGGGGAGACCGGTTCCAGATGGTGGTCGCAACACACGTCAACACAAAGTGCGTTCATAACCACATCGTGATCAACTCGGTATCCTTCAAGGACGGCGGGAAATTCCACGACTGCAAAGATACCTACAGGCAGCTCAGAGAGACATCGGACCGCATCTGTCAGGCGCGCGGATTGTCCATCGTGGAGAATCCGAAGGGAAAAGGCGTCAGCCAGTATGTTTACAAGATGGAAAAGGCCGGCATGCCGACAAGGTACAACGTTGCGCGTCAGGCGATCGATGAATCCGTCGCTCTCAGCCTGACCATCGAGGAATTCAAGTCAGAACTCAGGAAACGAGGATACAACTACCGCTTCGATCCGCAGCGCAAGTACTGGACGATCACGCCGCCGGGGTGGAAGAAGGCGATCCGAATCCATCAGCTTGGCGAGAACTACACCCGCGAGGCTATAGAACGGCGCATCTACGAGAATGATTCGTCTGTAAGACAGGAGAGGCTGCGGCAGAATTACCGGATGCCTGCACACTACAATCTCCGCAGGCGCATCGACCGCATCATGGGACGGAGCGGACTTGAGAAGCTCTATCTTCGCTACTGTTACGAACTGGGTTATCTTCCGAAGTACCGGCAGAACCCGACAAAACTCCATATACTGCTGAAGGAAGATATTCTGAAGTGCGATCAGTACTCCGAGCAGGCAAAGCTGCTCTGCAAGTACCATGTGAACACCGACGAGGATCTTTCACTGCTTATGGAGAAGATCGAAGCGAAGATGACTGATCTGCTGGCATACAGAAACGATATGCGCAACAGGGCGAGACGTGATCTGCCTGAGAGCGAGAAGGCTGCAGCGAGGGAGAAGGCGATGGAACTGACGACAGAGATCAGGGAACTCAGAAGAGAACTGAAGGTGTGCGGTCAGGTGCAGGAGCGCTCGGCTCATGTGCGGGAGAATCTCGAGATCATCGACAGAGACCGGCAGCGTGAAAAAGCGAGGTAGCACCCTGCAAAAAGTGTGCCGTTTCGAGGCGTATTTCCGCAGAATCGAATGTCGTGACATTGCTTTTTGCAGATGAAATGTACAAATGGATATACGGGTCAACCAGCCATATTAAGTATCAAAAAACAATGTGCTGACATAGGAAAGGAGGTTGCATTTGGCCAAGAGAGTATCGAAGGAAGAAAGAGAGACGATTATCCGTTTCGATGAGACCGACGGGCCTGTAGTCATCTACACTTTCAACGCCGATCTGAAGAAGCGGCTGAAGGCGTTTGCGAAGAAGCATCCTGAACTCTGCACCATGAGTAAAGAGGATAAGGATTTCGGCAGCATGACATATAAGCTTGAAAAGACGAGGCTCCAGATCAGGCTCACAGCACCTTACAGCGAAGAGCGGCGCAGCAGTGTCAGTGAGATAGGCAAAAGAAACAGGAAAAAGCCGAAAGGCGAGTAGAGGAAGGAGATGATTGAATGAATCCGGGAGGAGATGCAGCTGAACAGGTCGTGAGGCTGTCACTTGAAGGAGTGGAGGTCGCGGCTAAGATATCAGGAGCGGGCGCTAAGAACATAGCGCTTCTTTTGTATGCGACTCTCAAGCAGGAACAGAAGACGAAGGGAAAGGCGAGACTGACGAGTATGCTGAAGTCCGGCAAGGAGCTCAAGGTCTACACGATCACAAACAAGGATCTGGCGAAGTTCTCACAGGAGGCGAAACGCTACGGCGTACTCTACTGTGTGCTGAAGGACAGGAAGAACACTGATCCTAATGCTGCGGTGGATGTCATCGCAAGAGCCGAGGACGCAAGCAAGATCCAGAGGATCACGGAGCGCTTCAAGCTGGCGACAGTCAACCGCGCTGATGTGTCACTGGAGATCCAAAAGGACAAGGAGAGAATGTTCCCGAAGGACAAATCGGTGAAGGAAGCCCTCAGAGGCGGGCAGGCCGGCAATCAGAGCAGGGAGGCCGCTCCTGAGAGCATGCCGGTAATAGACGAGAGCATGCAGGCCGATCCTGAGCGAGGTCTTCCGCCTGCCTACGATGAGGAGCCGAGAGAGGGGCGGCGAATCATGGGCGGACCTAAGAAGGAAGAGTCACAGGTAAACCCCTCTTTGGCAAAGACAGACCGAGACCCTCTGTCAGAGCCAAG
>CAMIWY010000129.1 GCA_946402595.1 uncultured Clostridia bacterium | reverse complement strand
GCAGCGATGCCGAGCATCTTGTCCTTGAGCTCCTGCTCGATCTTGGCGAGTTCCTTTTCAGCGTTAGCTCTTGCAACCTTGCCGTCTGCCTGGATCTGGATGATCTCGTCGAGAGCTCCGATGAGCTGCTGGTTGGTGTGCTGGAGTGTCTCGATGTCTACGATACCTCTCTCGCTTGCCTTTGCTGTCTCAACTGTGCTCTGGTGGAGTGCCTCTGCATTCTTTCTGAGCATCTCGTTGGTAGCCTCTGTTACAGCATTCTGAGCCTCGATAGCCTTCTGTGTATGATAGTTGTTCAGAGCCAGTACCATCTGAGTCTTCCACATCGGGATGACATTGATGATTGTCGAGTGGATCTTCTCGGACATGATAGTGTCTGAGTTCTGTACCATTCTGATCTCAGGTGCGGACTGCAGGCATACAGTTCTTGAAAGCTCAAGGTCATAGAGCTTCTTCTCGAATCTTGTGATCATGTCTGCATAATCCTGTGCAGCCTGTGCGTCCTCAGGGGAGTTGGTCTCCTTGGCCTTAGCCTGAAGTTCAGGCAGAGTCACCTCTCTTGCCTTCTCAAGAGCCAGCTTGCCTGCCTCGATGTACATCGATACTTCCTTGAAGTACAGCTTGTTCTTGTCATAGAGCTTGTCAAGCTGAACGATGTCCTTAAGAAGCTGCTCTTCGTGTCCCTCAAGAAGCTTTACGAGTCTGTCGATGTTAGCCTCTGTTGTGCTGTACTGAGCTTTCATTCTCTCGAAGTTCTTCTCAGCGCTTCCGAACAGTTTGGAGAGGAATCCCTTCTTCTCTTCTTCAGTGCTGCTCTTGAGCTCAACGATGAGGGATGTGAGCACCTGACCGGTCTCTCCCATGTCCTTGCCTCTTACGCTTGCGAGAGCTCCGTCAGCAAAATCCGATACCTTGCGCTGTGCACTTGCTCCGTAGCTGAGAACTGCGTTGCTGTCTGTGATGTCTATCTTCTCAGCAACCGACTTGATCTGTCTCTGCTCATCAGGTGTGAACTTTGCAAGAGAATTCTCCTCTGCAGCAGGCTTTGCCTCAGCTTCGAGATCGATGATAGGCATCTCAGCGATAGCTGCAGCTGCTTCCTGTACGTCAGCAATCTGATCTGTAACCTCTTCTGTTAGCGAAGTTGTCTGTTCTCTGACCATTTCAGGTGTCATTTCGAAATCTGCCATCTTTTGTCCTCCCTGCCCGGGCCCCCCGAGCCTTTTGATGCACCCGTTTCCCCGGGCTGTATGTTATTAGATATGTGCAAGGCTCTCCGCCTTAATTAACTGTTCTAGAGATCGAAGTCCGAATCGAGCAGTCCCTTGCTTGCCAGCGTTGTCTGCAGCATCTTGATATCTGTAGAGATATCCATGATGTCATCCTCATGCAGCTTCTCGAGCAGATTCTCGGAAGCCTCTGCTACGGAATCGATGAGGCTGATAAGCTGCTTCTTGATCTCCTCTGCCTGCTCAGCGAGATAATTCGGATTGGCGTTCATCTCGAGCGGGCTCTCATTGATGTTCTCTTCCTGGCTTTCTCTGCCGAGATTAGCGATCTTCTCATTGTACTCATCAGTCAGGCGTACGACTTCAGGATAGTACTTCTCTCTGAACTCCTTGACCTGGTCTGTGAGATCCGGTCTCTCTTCGATACGCTTGTCGATCTTCTTTGTGATCGTTCTCAGAGTTCTCAGCTTGTCCTTGATCTCGGAATCATCAGTCATCGTGATCAGGTCATCGATGGATTCAGGAACGACGCCCTTGTCTCTTGCTGCCTTACGTTTTGCCGTTCTGTTGGCAGCTGCTGTCTTCTCGACCGACTCAAGAGGCTCGCCGTTCTTGGTCATTACGAGAAGCCTGTTGTTAAAGTCGATATATGCGTTCGGGAAGAATCCGGCTACTATCATCTGCTGCAGATCATCTGCCACTTTTTCCACAGGTCTTCCGACAAGCTGTGCAAGCTCGTCAAGGGAAGTGTTTCCCTTGTAATTGATTCTTGACTCATATGCGCGTATGCGTCTTGCCCTTGTGTTGCTTAATATCTTGAGGCCTGCCCCAAGTGCCGCCAGAGCAGCCGCAATTATTGTGTACTGTGCGATCGAAGCCGGGTCTCCGGATGAGCCGAGAGCTGCCATTGCAAATAATGCCGCACCGACCATAGACCATACCGCGCCTGTGGACTTTCCGAGTCTCATCTTGTTGAGCTTCTTGTCATTCTTGCGCCTGGTATATGTCCTGCCGAGGCTTTCCTGACTCTGGGCCCTCTGCGCCTGTCTCTGCCTCTGGGCATTGGTCTGTCTTGTCGTAGTGGTCCTTGTGTTGACCTGACCGTTGCTCCGTGTCGTGGTAGTTGTCGTTGTAGTCTTGGTGCCGCTCGGTGTCCTGGTCGTTGTTGTCTTGGTCACTGTTGTCTCAGGCATCCCGCCGGTACCGAAGAGTTCTCCGAGCACTCCGCCGCTGCCGTCAGTCCCCGTCACCATTTCTCCGAGGTCTCTTATATCCTGCATGGCGGATCCAATCGGATCGTCGCTTACCGGCCTTGCGTAGGACGGTTCGGATATTTCATAGTCGACCGACTCAGAGAACATCACGAATGAGATGCTCCTTACATCTGCCGGTATCGCTATCTTCGATCTGAAGTTCTTGGTCTCTCCGGCTGCCCATGCGCCGGCTCTTATAGTCGCGGTTCCGATCTCCTGTCCCGTTGCCTTGTTGAGAATCTTGACCTTGAATGAAAAGTCACCAAAACTGAAGCCCGAGTTGTTTGTTACAGAGAATTTGTAACTTACTCTTCCGTCCTCAAGCCTCTGAGTCTTAGTTGTGCTCTTGGCTGAATCCTTGAAGTCCGTTTCGAACCAGTCCAGTACCTGAGCACGTTCTGTATCATACATTGCTGCATTTGCCATAGTGTCTATGCCCCTTTCCATAGAAGCTTTCAGCATGTGCGTCCGCGCGGATGCTATACCGAGTTCATTATACCATAACTCATATATCCACTTGGTAATTAATTTTCTATTAGTCAGCTGCCGGAACTGAAAAAGAGGCGCCCTGCAGGAGCGCCTCTGTGTCTCTGTCATGTTCCGCGTCGTTATTCTTCTGCTTCCGGTTCATCGAAGCTCATCGCGTAGTCGAGTATTACCTCGCTGCCGTCTTCCGTAACGCCCACAATGTAGTGCCCATCCTCCTGCTCTATATTCTGGATCTCGACGAAGTTATCCCTGTTGGCTACATTATCGATAACGGCAAAAATATGATCTTCGACAAGCGCTCTTCCGTTAACAACGGAAATCGTCCCGTCCTTCATGAGTGCAACGATAGTCCTGTATCCGCCGTTTCCGTAATCAGCTACGGCTACATCCTCGACTTTGCCGCTCTCCTCGAAAGGATATACAGCCTGCGCATCATCCTTGATCTCGTTCTTCTTAAGGTCGTCAACAGGTACTATCGCAACAGAACCGTCATCATACAGAGTGATCGAATCGATCTGAAGAGGTTCCCTCGGTCCGAGGTCCTCGTCAACACCTTCAATGGTCTTGACCACCTCAGGAAGCTCCTCTGCAGGTTCTTCTTCAGCTGCCTCTTCAGTCTGAGTATCCGCTGAGGTATCTGCCGCCTCTTCCGCATCCTTCTTGCCGCATGAGCCCATGCACACCATAAGAACCAGCGCCAGCATCAGTGCCAGTATCATCTTGATATTAATCTTCATTCTCATCCCTCCGGAATATATAGATATCAGCATATGCCTGCAGCCCCCCTCGGCACATACTGCTTTATTCGTTTCACTTGTCGAATTGTAACACATGCTTGCCGTCATTGATATGGTCAAAGGTCAAGAATATTGTGAATATTTTTTCACAATAATTATCTGTGTTAACAAAAAAGATGACAATGAGAACCGTCCCCATTGTCATCTTTAAAATCATTTCAGTGCGTAAGCCGCTAGCCTCCGAGGTATGCTTTCTTGACCTCGTCGGACTGTGCAAGTTCTGCTCCGGTTCCCGAGAGTGTGATCCTTCCGGTTTCAATTACGTATGCTCTGTGAGCTACGGAAAGTGCCATCTGAGCGTTCTGCTCTACGAGAAGGATCGTTGTGCCTGCCTTGTTGAGGTTCTGTATGATCTCAAAGATCTGATCTACAAGGATAGGTGCAAGTCCCATCGACGGCTCGTCGAGCATCAGAAGTCTCGGATCAGACATCAGAGCTCTTCCCATAGCCAGCATCTGCTGCTCACCGCCGGAGAGAGTTCCTGCGATCTGCTTTGTCCTCTCCTTGAGTCTAGGGAACTGCTCATATACATACTCGAGGTTATGAGCGATTCTGTCAGGCTTTGATACGAAAGCTCCCATCTGAAGGTTCTCTTCTACAGTCATTCCCTGGAAGATACGTCTTCCTTCAGGTACATGGGAGATTCCCTTTTCAACTATCTTGTGGGCAGGTGTCCTTGAAATTGAGCTGCCGAGGAATTCGATGTCTCCCGTTTTGCTTCTCATAAGTCCGGAAACAGTGTGAAGAGTGGTCGACTTGCCGGCGCCATTGGCACCGATAAGTGTTACGATCTCGCCCTTGTTGACGTCGAAGGAGATGCCTTTGATGGCATGGATCGCGCCATAGTAAACGTTAATGTTCTTAACGGTCAGTACAGAGCCCATTATTTCTCCTCCTTTCTGCTGCGTCCTTCATCCGGCTTCGGAGTGACCTTTGAAGCAACGGTACCGATCTTGTATGCTGCTTCGATATCCTTCTTCTCCTCTTCCTCTTCTTCGTTCATCTTGCCTCTGCTCTTGCCGAGGTAAGCCTCGATTACCTTAGGGTTGCTCTGGATCTCTGCCGGGCCTCCCTTTGCGATGGTCCTGCCGTAGTTGAGAACGGCGATACCTTCGCAGATGTTCATTACAAGGCTCATGTCGTGCTCGATAAGGAGGATAGCGATCTCAAATCTGTCTCTGATCTCCCTGATAGTATCCATCAGGTCTGCAGTCTCCGAAGGGTTCATACCGGCTGCCGGCTCATCAAGGAGAAGCAGTCTCGGTTTGGTAGCCAGCGCTCTCATGATCTCGAGTCTTCTCTGAGCACCGTACGGAAGTGATCCCGCTCTGTAGTCCGCAGTCTTGGTCATGCCGAAGATCTTGAG
>CAMIWY010000128.1 GCA_946402595.1 uncultured Clostridia bacterium | reverse complement strand
TTAAAACTGACCTCCTCCAGTTAAATTCTTGGTCTAACTTTTGGGGGTCAGTTCAGCGGACTCCGTTTTACATTGCGCTGATCAGCCTTATTTAAGGCAAAGGCAAAACAAAGCGGTATAAATACTTCCTTCTTCCGGAAATGTTTATACCGCTGTTGAGTTTACTTTATTAATACTACGGCTACGTCGTTCACATTAGTGCCGGTCGGTCCTGTCATGATCAGGCCGTCAGCCTTTCCGAGTGCTGTGTAGGCATCATTGTCTGCGAGCACCTGATCTATTGATATCCCCTGCTCAGCAAGACAGGCCGCGGTGCTTCCGTCGACTATGCCTCCGGCCGCATCTGTAGGGCCGTCAGTTCCGTCCGATCCAAGCGAGAATACAAGGACATTATCAAGTCCGGCTATGCCTGCAGCTGCTGAGAGTGCTATCTCCTGGTTGCGGCCGCCTTTTCCCGTGCCAGTAAGATGCACGACCGTCTCACCGCCTGCAATGTATGCGAGGGCTTTGCCATCGTCTGCATGTGTGCGGGCGATAGAAGCAAGGAATGAACCGGCATCTCTTGCCTCACAGCATAGCTGGTCGGTCAGTACATGAGGCTCGTATCCGAGCTCTGCGGCAGTTTGTGCTGCTGACTCGCACAGCCTCCTGACACTTCCGACGATGTGGGATTCTACGTTATCAAGCTGCTTCGGAGTCTCTATATCCAGCAGCTTCAGAGCCTTCTCGCTCAGCTTGAGATCATATTTTGCCACCAGAGCCTTCGCCTGCTCACGCAGTGACTTATCCGGTGCAGCAGGTCCCGATGCGATCATGTCGAGGGGATCCCCGAGAATATCGCTGAGGACTACAGCGACGACCTTCGCCGGACATGCCTTGGCAAACTTGCCGCCTTTTACCGCCGACAGCCTCTTGCGGATTGTGTTCATTTCAGTAATATCCGCACCGCAGGCCAGGAGCTGTTTTGTCACATCCTGCATCTCTTCCTCAGGGACGAGCGGCTTTTCGAATAACGCGCTTCCTCCTCCGGATACAAGGAATAGGACTGTGTCATCACTGCTGAGTCCCGAGACCATGTCAAGCGCCGCCTGTGCTGCTGCATATGAGTTCTTATCCGACACCGGATGTCCTGCTTCGATTATTCTGTAATTTGCGATCGGTCCCTGTGAGTGATCATACTTGGTGATCACGAGACCTTCCTTCACTTTGCCTCCGAGGCATTCATCGGCTGCAGCAGCCATCTGCCATGCTGCTTTGCCTATGGCTATGAGATACAGGTTTCCTGTGAACTCACGCCCCGTAAGAGCGTGTCTTACCGCCTCATCAGGCAGGTTGTCCTTTATCGCCGCATCGATTATCTTCTGTGCGTGATTTCTTAGTTCCTTGTTCATGCTTCATACCCCTTTTTTAACTATCCCTTCTAGTTTCCCCATTCTTTCTATCCGATTGTATCACATTATTTCCGTGAGTATCCTGATGAAGAATATGACGAGCACGGTGATCATTATCGGTTTGACCGCCTTGCTGCCCTTCTCATTGAAGAAGGATACTCCAATATAGTTTCCGATTATTCCGAACACACCGCCTGCGAGTCCGAGCAGCAGAATGACTTTGCCGTTCATCAGATACACTGCAAGCGATGTGAGATTGGTCGTAAGGTTGATTGACTTGGCCACTCCGTTGGCTTCTCCGAGCCTGAATTTTGCAAAGCTTGACAGGAGAAGTATCAGGAAGGTTCCCGTTCCAGGCCCGTAGAACCCGTCGTATACACCTATTACCAGCGCAACAAGGCACGAGCGGATGAGCATCTTCCTGCCATCGATAGGCTCAGGTTCTCCATCCATCGTCCTGGTCCTCAGAACATAGAAAGCGGTAGCAGGTATTATCACCAGCATCAGCCTTTTGAACAGTTCTGCATCGACCATAAGAGCTAGTCTGGCACCGGCACTCGATCCGATCATCGCCATGACGACGCACGGCAGCGCCCTCTTCCACGGGATGTTTCCACTCTTTGCGAATCTGTATGTAGATACCGTCGTGCCCATTCCCGAGCTCAGCTTGTTGGTCGCGATCGAGTAATGAGCCGGGAGTCCCGCGATCATGTAAGCAGGCAGCGAAATAAGGCCACCCCCTCCTGCGACTGCATCAACGAATCCGCCAAGGAAGGTAAGCGGGCATACTATTAAGAAAGTTGTCCAAGTAATTTCCGGCATGGGTGTATTCTATCATAAATGTGTCAAAATGAGCCATCTCCAGTGCCACATTGTCACTTTTCGGGCAGCAGATTGTGTATCACGATTGCTGCAATAATAAGGATTGCGCCTATGATGCTGAGGATGCCGAACGGCTCGTGCAGGATGAGCGTTCCGAGCAGGTTAAGCGGCTTCATCGTATCCAGGAGCTGTTTGGAGAAAATAAATGACGATCCCCTGGCGACTGCTACTGCAGCTATCAGCGGGACCGCCGATTTCATTGATAATTGTCTGCGTGTGTTGTCTTCCATTTATTTTCTGGCAACACCTGTGCGTCTTGCAGCATCAGCTACGGCTGCGGCTACTGCAGGTCCGACTCTGTGGTCGAAGGCTTTCGGAATGATGTAGTCAGCGGAGAGCTCTTCGTCGGAAATGAGTCCGGCAAGGGCTTCTGCAGCTGCGATCTTCATCTCTTCGTTAATGGTCCTTGCCATGCTGTCGAAGGTCCCGCGGAAAATTCCCGGGAATGCCAGAACATTGTTGATCTGGTTAGGGAAGTCGGAGCGGCCTGTGGAAACGACGGCTGCGCCTGCTGACTTGGCCTCGTTCGGGAAAATCTCCGGTGTCGGATTGGCGCATGCGAAGATGATAGGATCCTTAGCCATCGACTTTACCATCTCAGGTGTCACGAGCCCCGGTGCGGATACTCCGATGAAGATGTCTGCACCCTTGAGCGCATCTGCCAGGGAGCCCTTCATTCCTTCGAGATTGGTCTCTTCAGCCATCTCTTCCTTGATCCAGTTCATGCCCTCAGGACGGCCCTTATAAATGATGCCGCGTCTGTCAGTCATGATTATATTCTTAAATCCGTGCGATAGGAGCAGCTTGGTGATAGATACTGCTGCAGCACCTGCACCCGAAGTAACTATCCTGACATCCTCGCTCTTCTTGCCAACTACCTTGAGGGCGTTCATGAGGCCCGCAAGTGTGATGACTGCGGTTCCGTGCTGGTCATCGTGGAAAATAGGGATATCGCACCTCTCCTTGAGCTTTCTCTCGATCTCAAAGCATCTCGGCGCAGAAATATCCTCGAGGTTGATGCCGCCGAATGATCCGGATATCTGGTATATTGTCTCTACGATCGTATCCACGTCATGGGACTTGATGCAAAGCGGGAATGCGTCTACATCGCCGAACGACTTGAAGAGAACGCACTTTCCCTCCATTACAGGCATGCCTGCCTCAGGTCCGATGTCTCCGAGTCCGAGCACTGCCGATCCGTCAGTGATGACAGCGCAGGTGTTCCAGCGTCTTGTAAGCTCATAGCTCATATCCGGATCCCTCTGGATCTCAAGACAAGGCTCTGCAACTCCCGGTGTATATGCCAGCGACAGATCATCGTCATTATCTACCGGCACTCTCGAGATGACCTCGATCTTGCCGTGCAGCTTCTCATGCATCTTCTCCGATTCAGCAGCGTAATCTCTTTTTACTTTGTTTTCCATGTGCCCCTATCCTTCGTTTTCTTCTGTATTATCTGTATCTTCAACAGGAACGTTGACCACATTCCCTGTCTCCAGCATTCTGCGATGCTCCTCCTCGGCTCTCCGGAGCGCCTCATCGAGCCCTCCTACGGCCTGAAACGGAGCGAACTGTTTTGCCCTCTGCTCACGGGGCATTTTAGATCTCGGTTTCTTTCCCATCTATTCTCTGTGCCCGCCTCTCTGGTGATTGCGTTCGATCGTGGTCGCAGCCTCCTCAAGATCCATGCCCCTTATCATAGCATCCTTGCCGTATTTCTTCCTGATGGAATTTACGGTTTCCTGAAGAGCAGCATCACGCTTCATCCTTGTCTGCGTCTCCTGGATAGGATCGGCAAAACCGGACTCTCTCTGCTCGCCGGCAGTCCGGCCTTCATCCTTTGCTTCTATATCCGCAAGGTCGAACAGTGTCATCTGGCGGTCTTCATCCCGCGACTTTATGTCATTGAAATTGATGAAGACTCTCCTGACCGGGTATTCAGGATCCGTGATGCTCCTGTACAGGCCGGCAACAGCCGGTATTACGATGGAAGCCGCATCAGTATTGACGCTGAAGCTGACCGAGCCGTGCGCCATCGGTACCTTGAGCGCATTTGAGTAGCCTATAGCTATGGAGACATTCTTAGTCACCATGCCGAGATCCGTCATCTCATGGCACAGGAGCTCAGTCATCTCCTTGACGATGAGTTCTCCCTCATCGTTGTTATAGTCTCTCATCAGCACCTGCCCGCGGCTGAGTGAGTGGCTTTTATTCTTATATCCCTTGATGTCGGATATCCTGGTCGGTTCGATGCCGTTGGCATGATCGATAAGGAGCTCAGCGTCTATGCCGAAGATGCGGTACAGAAGATCCTCGTCTGCCTCCGCAATACCACGCTGGGTGGTTATCCCTATCTTGGCCAGTCTCCGTGCCGTTCCGGGGCCCACGCGCCAGAAGTCTGTAAGCGGGGTGTGGTCCCACAGCACTTCCTTATACGTCTTCTCATCCAGGACGCCGATAAAGTCAGGCGCGTGTTTTGCCAGTATGTCCAGCGCGATCTTGCACAGGTACATGTTGGTCCCTACGCCCGCCGTCGCCCTGACGCCTATCCTGCGCTGCACCTCTCCCATAAGAAGTTCAGCCATCTGCTTTGGCGAACAATTGTAGCGCTTGAGGTAGTGAGTGACGTCTAGAAAAACCTCGTCAATAGAATACACATGCATGTCCTCGGGCGCAATATAATCGAGGTATATTTTGTAAATTTCTGCGGCATATTCTATGTACAGATTCATCCTCGGCGGCGCCATTATGTACTCAAAACTCTTCGGTATCTCAAACACCCTGGCGCGGCTGCTGACTCCTCGCGCACGAAGAGAAGGCGACACCGCAAGACATATAGTCTTGTCGCTCCTGGAGGGGTCTGCCA
>CAMIWY010000127.1 GCA_946402595.1 uncultured Clostridia bacterium | reverse complement strand
ACGGCGAGATCACCGGCTGCACAGTTGAAGGCCCGATCTCCTATGATATCGCTCTTAGCAAAGAGATCGCAGAGTTCAAGAAATTCGACAGCCCTGTTGCAGGTGATGTCGATGCTATGATCATGCCGTCCATGGCAACAGGAAACATGGTAGGTAAGGCATGGACAGTAAGCAGCACCGGAATGATGGCAGGAATCATCGTAGGCGCCAAGGCTCCTATCGTTCTGACATCCAGAGGCTCCAGCGCTGAAGAGAAGTTCTACTCGATCGTACTCGCAGCAGCAGCTTCCAGATAATAGCTGAAAACCCTGAGCGCAAAGTCAGGCTCATCGTCTGGCTTTGCGCCTTATTTTTTTGAATTGGATTCGTATCCGCGGCGGCCGTGGAGATTGACAGAAGAGAGGTGTGGTTATAAAATCATCGGGACTTATTCAGGAAAGAAGATCAACGAATGAAAAATGAACAGAACAAAGGGTATTTAATGGTACTGGCGGCAGGTTCGCTGTGGGGGACGATCGGGCTTTTCGCGACTCTGCTGTCTAATCTGGGACTGAGCGCCGGCCCTGTGGCATTCTTCAGGGTGTTGTCGGCGACTATCATGCTGGCACTCATACTTCTGGTGAAAGGGGGAGGGACCAGCCTCTTCAGAGTGAGCCGGCGCGGACTCATCTCCTGCATGCTGGTAGGATTCATCTCGCAGGCGCTGTACAACATCTGCTACATGAATACGATCGAGCACTGCGGCATGGCCACGGCAGCCGTTTTCCTCTACACATCGCCGGTATACGTAGCGCTCCTTTCGCTTATCCTCTTCCGTGAGCCATTGACACGCAACAAGATCCTCGCGATCGTCATCAACATCATAGGATGCATCCTGACCGTTACGGGCGGTGACTTCTCAGACATGAAGATATCGGGATTCGGAATCATCATGGGTATTCTTGCGGGCTTCACATACGCTCTGCTCCCGATCCTCTCGAGGACAGGTGCCGATCAGGAGAACCCGTACACAGCTGCATTCTACGGGCAGGCATTCGGCGCGCTGCTGCTCTTCTTCCTGATCAGGCCGTGGAACGGGATAGGCGTGCCGATCACATGGCCGGTCATCCTGGTATTCATCGGGTTCGGAATCGTGCCGTCTGCGATGGGCTACATTACCTACTACAGCGGTATAAGCAAAATCACCGAGACCTCAAGGATCCCGGTGCTGGCTTCGGTAGAGACGGTGGTCGCAGCGATCATCGGACTGGTCGTTTTCGGCCAGAGCCTGAGCATTGCCAAGATCGCAGGCATCGCGCTCGTTCTTATTTCCATAGCGGTTATGAATATGAAAACGCAGGCTCATGAAGAACCTGCTGCATAGGTGTGTACATGCACGGACTCATAGTCTGCATGGCACCGGTTTCATATAATACTGAATATATTGCGGTCCGGACGGCTGAGTTCTTTTACTCGGTCAGCGCCGGATCGTTTTTTTTATCTCGTCTATATATATCCTGCCGAGCTCGCCCAGCTCCCTTTTTGCCACGGTCACATATCCTAGCTGCATCTCTTCGTCTGCGTCGAGCGGAACTGAGATGATGCTGTCGCCGTGAAGGTAGTCAGGATAGATGCTGCTGAACAGCTCTTCCGAGTAGAAGGCTGATTCGTACATGCCCTGCACGAAGTCGGGCCTCATAGCGGGCATGACCGTCAGCGAAATCAATTGCTGATGCCATCTGCCAGGTAGGGCAGATGGACAACCGACAGATCCATATCCGGAAGGCTGCGAATTGACTGGAATCACAGAAACTAAAAACCGGGAGGCGTGCGCCTCCCGGTCTTCCGTGTGAACGGCTACTGGATACCGTTGATGAGCGAGTTGATGTCGTCCGGATTCAGACCGAAATCATCATCTCCGCCTGCTCCGTATGCAAGGATAGCATAACATGTGTCATCGACCTGCCAGATAGTCTTTGTGGCTTCGCCTTTGCGGTTGCCGAAGCATGTTACCACGAGACCCTTGATGTTCTGGGTCCATGTGTGTGCATATTCACCGTAGTCGCCGGAGATATCGCCGTCTGTGGCAACATCAGCTCTGCCCTTACGGATAGTCAGATCGACTGCACCGACAGGCATTTCGACCTCAGCAAGACCGTCCATGTATCTGCATTCTTCAGGCTTTACCTCGCCGATGCTGAGGACCGCTGCTTCAGCGACGCTGAATCCGTCAAGGCCTGCACCTTCAGCTGCAGCTTCCGGTGTATCTGCAGTCTGCCATGGGTTGGCCATGCCGGTCGACTGCTCACCTTCTTCAGGCGCAGTTGCAAATTCAAATGTCATATCCTTGGCAATGTCTTCCTGGTCATCCTGCCATGTCATGGTGAGCTTATCGCCGCTGTCGTCGAAGAACATGAATCCGTGGCCGCCTGTGTAGACCTCTTCCTGAGATTCTACTGTGCCGTCTTCCTTATATACATAATCTGTTCTGACGCAGTCATGGTACTCGAATCTTTTTTCCTCCGGATCGAAGATTCCGGTCATCTCCCATGTGCTGTTCTCTGCAGCGCTGCTTGACCATGTTACGGACGCGCTGGCACCGTCCTTCTCATCTGTGGCTCCGATGAGAACGGCAGCTCTGCCGCATACGTAATTTCCTACATAGTTCATTACTGGATTTTGCCCGTCATCAGGCGCAGCCTCCTCGCTTCCGGATTTGCCGCCGCATGCTGTGAGCGCCAGAGCGAGTACTGCGATAATTAGCAAGCTCAGGTATTTCTTCATTCTTGTTCCCTCCCTTCAAATTCCTGCCCGGATCCGGGCACAGTGTGGTGGTTAGACTTTTCCACGGGACCGTCCCCGTCGGATCAGAAGGTTATGGTATACTTAATGATAACATGAATGTGATATTATTGATAACGATATTAGGTGCAGTTACAGCTTTACAACAGTTGAAAGCAGCTGCACATAGCGACTGAAATTAAATGCGGGATAATTCCCGGTTGTTATACAGAGCGAGAGGGTATAAGGAGACAGTCCGGATAATAACGCGGAGAAACGGAGGGGGGCAGACCTCATGAACATAGATAAGAGCGTATTCATAGCTGACGGTGCCAGACTGGTTGGTGAGAGCATAACGATAGGTAAGGACAGCAGCGTCTGGTACAATACTGTCATAAGATGCGGCGACGCAGAGCGCGTGGATATTGGTGAAGGCACCAACATCCAGGACCTGTGCATGATTCACACAGGCCACGGGATCAATGTGAAGATAGGCAGCGGCGTTACGGCCGGCCACATGTGCCTGATCCACGGCTGCACCATCGGGGACAACACGCTTATAGGAATGGGGTCGATCATCATGGACAAGGCTGTCATCGGCAGCAACTGCATCATAGGTGCTGGCTCCCTTGTAACAGGCGGCACAGTGATACCCGATGGATGCATGGCTTTCGGCCGGCCGGCCAGAGTCGTGAAGGAGCTGACTGCAGAGCAGATGGATGCCGTCCGCTACTCAGCCGAACTGTATATAGAAGAAAGTAAAGAGCAGAAGGGCAAATAATAACCGGGATTGCAGTCATCAGATCATGAAATCGATAACCAAGGATGCAGGCACAAGAACCTGCAATCAATGACGAAGGAGGGGCAAACATGGGTGCAACTGAAATCATCCTAATAATAGTATGTGCAGCACTGGTCATAGGCGTATTCGCATACTCAATCAACCAACACAAAGACGAGAAGAGACCACCTGTAAACTTCATCAGAGAACTCTTCAACCATTTCGGAGACGGCTCGAACTATAAGCGGTAATATCGGTTCTCGCAAGAGGATAAAAGAAACCAAAACTGCAACAGCTGTCCCCGCAAGAAGTAACAGGCAGTTTGAAAAACAGATAATAGACGATTTCAAAAGCTATACGAAGCCCATTTCGGTCTTGTGCCGGACTGGGCTTTTGTAGTGCAACGTTCATGCTGGCCGGAATCTCATCTTCTGAGTCACACTGATTCCATTCACCTGTCCATTTGCCTATTCACTTATCATTTTGCGTATATGAATATGAGCGAAATAGGAGTTTTTTGAAATCGTGTACATTTAGAATTATTTTTACTCAAAAATGAACACAAAATGCACTTGCGGCCATTCTCACTGTATTACTGACTTAATATCTGATCGAGTAATAATTCACATTCAGAGAACATCATTGCGAAAAACCTTAAGAATACTGGGTTTCATGGATCCGGCGATAGTATGGCTGCTTGCGGAAACAGGCCGCATCGTTGAGAGCATGGGGTGTCTGGCAAAAAAATGATGCACCTGCTATAATTTGTGTACATATTTAGGCAAAATTTTTTTAAAATGAACAACAAAACAAAAAAGTCCTCCGGAGGGATGTCATGACACACAGAAAAGAACTGGAAAGGATCCGGGAAATACTGCTTGAAAGAAAGAGCGACCTTGAGAATGAACTGAAAACGCTTCCGGAAGGAACGTTGTATTGCTCCAGACGCAAAGACTGGTGGGTGTATTACCAGCTGCTGCCGAAGAAGGGCAACAGGAAGAAGGAGAAGCGGATCGGGATCTCGCGCGACACGGAGAAGATATTCGGGCTTGTGCGCAAGAGTTATATCACGAAGGCCCTGGGGCGGATCGACAAGGACATCAAGGTCGTGGAGATGGCGCTCAGGCATTATGTTGATACTGACGAGGAATCCGTGATGGCAAAATTCCTGGAAAAGCATCCGGAGCTGAGCGATGGGATCTATCACGGGCGGCAGCGCGATGAGGCGTGGGCGAAGGATTATGAAAGACAGCAGGAATTCTATGCAGAGAAGCGTAAGCACACCGCGGCTGACGGGACTCCAATGCTTTCCAAGAATGAGATGTACATTGCTGCGCGGCTTGAGCATTTCGGAATACCATACAGATATGAGGATTCTGTGGCTCACCCGGATGTGGCACGCATTCCTGACTTCAAGATCAGAAGGCCGCGCGACGGCAAGATAATTTACTGGGAGCATCTCGGCCTGACGGGTGATGACGGATACATGAAAGGGAATGAGCTGAAACTCACAGAGTACGAGAACTCGGATATCGTTCCATGGGACAACCTGATCATAACCTATGACACGCCTGACGGGGGGATCGATGGCAAAATCATAGAT